>DASVGP010000140.1:0-27035 GCA_036379475.1 Bryobacteraceae bacterium
TTCGCCGGGAATCTCCGTCGGAGAAGAGATCGTCGGTTCCGGCATTCCGTCCGGCACAACGATTTCCGCTATCGATTACAACGCCAAGACACTCACTCTTTCACAGGCGGCAACGGCCACCGCAAGCGGTGTCACGTTTACGTTTGGCGGTCCGCTACAAAATATCAGCACTTGTACAAGTTTTTGCTCTTCCAACGGCGGAATTGCCCATTTCGTACCTTGGCCGCGCCAGATTCATTACTGGATCATTGTCCGCACCTCGACTCCGGACAGCCAATTCGCACCCGAAGGAACACGTGTTAACCCTTCGTGGGCTTCAAAGATGGTGACGATAGAAGCTCCTTCAAGCGGTTTTCTTTCTTTGGCGCCCTATGTCTACTCCACGCACATCCGGTTTACGGGAATCGAGTGGACGTGGATCTCTTCTACCGAACTATCCTCCGATCCGGCAGCGCATAAGCTCATATTCGGTCTCGGTCCAAATGCATCAGACCTTGTATTTGACCGCGACTGGTTTCATGGCCCGGACGGGCGCTCGAACCGAGTTTACGAGATGATGGGGTTTGACGGAATAAATGTCGCCATCGTAGACTCTTACTGGGACAACCTGGACTATTGGCACGCCAGTTACGAATGGCCTGGAAAGGTGAATAAGTCCGACCAGACTATTGAAAGTTCACAGAGTCCGTCCGGATCTGCCGGAAGCACCAGCTTCACTGTTCCGCAAACCACTGTTTATTACGGCGCAGCGAATCCGGCAACGCTTCCGAACACGCTTACCGTTTCCTGGACGGGTACGCCGGATTCCTCCATTGCGACGCCCGAAATTGCGGTGTATTTCGACATGCAGGACAATCTGCAAATTGTTGCGCCTCAGGGTCTGTCGGTGACCGCGAGCGCGGGCACCGTTAGCTATACAACTACCAGCGGATCGCAGAATAGTGCTCCTGCTTATACTTATTGCGAAGAGGGAGATCCCATGATTCCCGTGGACACGCAAGGCCACGAAGCGGCGGCCCCGCTTGGCTGCGTGCGAGTGAATGCGAGCGGCCAGATTATTTCCGGCGGCATATCTCGTGGAACCGTCTACCACGGCATTGATGGCGAAGGCTGCCAATGCTTTATTGGCGGACTTGGACCAGGACCGTATGAGATTAGCAACAATTACATTAGCGGAAGTGGAATTGTTATGCACTTTGACAACGGCGGCGGTTATAAGTGGCGCGGAGACTACCTGATACAGCGAAACACCTTCCACGTGCCCATGAACGAACTGAACGACGCGGCAAACGGATATGCGCAGGACGCCGGAATTCCCAGCGACGGATACTGGTACGCCAATCGGCAATTATTTGAAGTAAAGGGCGGCGAGAGATACTGGCTTGACGGCAATCAATTCCTGGGCGGATTTTCCGACATAGATCATGGATTGCCCTTCCTTTTTCAATCTGCGCCTGGAGATACCTATGGGGAGACAGACATTGACATAACCAACAATACCATCGCTCACGACCAGATAAGCATGGGTGTCCTAGGTCACATCGGAAACGGCGATTCAAGTGCAACCCCCACGTTCGTGAGTAAACGTTATCGTTCTTACAATAACCTGATGTGGGATATTAACGGATTCGTCTATTCCACGGTTGGCGTTCCAGTCTGGGGAGTAGGTGGCTTTGGCGAAGGCTCGTTCTCAAGTGCTTCAGGCGGCGCTGGCGAAGATTTCATTTTCGACCACAACACCATATACGACCTAAACGGCATGACGGATCAGTTTTGGGGAGGAGGCACGGGTCCGATCGAAGGCGTCCAGATTACGAACAACATCATTCCGTATGGCATCGGAATAGGTGGCGAAGACCTGTTTATTCAGGCATTTGCCAGCCTGAATAGCAGCGCATGCTCCGGCACTCCGAGCGTTAACGAAGCCGGTACCAATTGCGCATTTGTCGCCGGTGCGGGGAATCCGGACATGATCTTTAAGGGGAATCTATTAATTCCGACCTGGCAGCAGAGTCAATACCCCGAGGGCGGTTCGCAGCTCGCCATTAGCGAGATTCAAAATGACTGGCCGGATTACTACGCGCAAAATACGACCATGACCCAGAGCGGAGCGCTGAATGCATTGAATGCGGTTGGGTGGCAGAATCATACCATCACGCGAAGCTGGGATTCCAACGGCAACTGGACTGGCAGCACGCCGAACTGGAGATTACTTTCTTCGAGTATTCACAATTGCTGTCAAACTACGGATGGAAAGCAAGAGGGCGCGAACATCAATCAATTAGAAGCAGCACAAGGAAAAGTAACACTGGTGGGCGCGAACCAGATCACCGGTTCCACCGCGATCATTAACTATGTCGCGCCGGACAGCGCCTCGTGCAGCGTGGATTACAGCAGCACCGACCCCACGCTAATCGACTCCTTCACGCGCGTGCAGGATGCGGGCGGCGTAAGGGTTAGAAACGTGACGCTTACCGCGCTATTTCCGCATACCGTCTACCATTACCGAGTCGATTGCGCTGTGCAGCAGCCGACCGGACAGTTCGTAACCAATTAGCGCAATAGCCTTAGTGCAATCGCCTCCGCCTGGCGGTTACCAGAAGATGTTGTCCCGCTGATCCCGCCTGAGTGGCGGAGATAGAATCGAACCCGCTTTGCCGCAAGGCTCGAGACATTCCTTTTGCAGTCTGGAAGGACTCGTATCTTCCGAGAAATGAAAACTGACGCTGTACAAGGTGGAAAGCAGCGCTATTCAAAAACACGTACCCAAAGAATGCGCGGCCCTTCCAGTTGGCTCCTTTCGCCTGCTTCCACGCAAAAGAGAACTGGTTGAGCGTCATCCATAATTGGCCGTCTTCTCGCAGCACTCGATGGATCTCTTTCAACTCCTTACGAAGGTTGGCATAGGCCAGCGATACACGCGCGACGACCATATCAAAATGGGCATCCGGGAAGGGTAAGCGCTCCGCCGTGGCGCACGCGAAGCCGATGCGGTCCGTCAAGGAGCGGCCAAGTCTCAGAGCATCGGCATCAATGTCGATACCGAAGGAAAACCGGTCTGGATAGCGGGCGATCAAAGTCTGTCCTGCGCCGCAACCGATGTCGAGAACTCTCTTCGACACCGCAATCGGCGGCGGCAGGATGTGGTTTGGATGTGCCGGGTCGAGTGCGACCTTCAACTCTTCCAAATGATATGTTTCTATAGCGCTTGGGCTCGACGACGGAATTACGCCAATTTGCGCAGTGCCCATTTATTCCTCCTAATTTGCTCGTAAGTTTAGCAATATGGGAGGCCGGAGGAAAGTACTGGGCGTACCAGAAAATTCCGTATGAAATGAACTAGTGTTAATGTTTGTAAGGATCGGGCGCGAACCAATTGGGCTTGTTATTCGGGCGCGTAGGGCTTATATCGATTCGCGACGAGCAACTCCCGAGCCCTCCCGAGATCGTTTGGGCTCACGTAGAAGAACGCTCCGGTCAAGTCGCGGCGGATCAGGACCCCGCTGTTATAAGTTCCCGTTTCGACCACATAGTCAAGCTCGGCTTCGGTAAAGAGCTGCTCAATTTTCAACGCATCCCGGAGCCGCTTAGCCATGTAGACCAAATCGAGATCGATGCCGCCGAAGAATTCGGGTTCGCGGCGCATCTGCTTAATGCTCGGGCAGCCGCGTCTGAACGAAATGATTGCCGGTAAACGCCTTGAGGGGCTGTCCGCCTCCGATACTGACAAACTTCCTGCCGCCGAGACCTGCGGCATCGATCATAAACGCAACCTGCGCGCTTGCGCCGGGGCCGAGATGAATGCGCCGGAACCCGCGCAGTTCTGGACCGGAGCTGTGCCCGCGGCTGGCATAAAGTTGCACCACTTCGTCGCCCGCTGCGCCAGAATCGTTCTTCACTGTGGCCGTTACTTTGTATTTGCCGCCCTGCGCTTGGACCCCAATATCCGAGTAGTGGAAATCCGAATAACTCAGGCCATAGCCGAACGGATAAAGCGGTGTGCCGGTAAAGAACCGAAAAGTCCGGTTCTTCATCGAGTAATCCGTAAACGGCGGCAATTGTTTGGCGGACTTATAGAAGGTCACGGGCAGGCGCCCGGCGGGATTGTTTTTTCCCGCCAGCGTTTCCGCAATCGCCGTACCGCCAGCCTGCCCCGGATACCACGCTTCCACAATGGCCTTTGCACGCTGCTTTGCAACCGGAATTGCCAGCGCGCTGCCGCTCATCAGAACCACAATCACGGGCTTGCCCGCATCGAGAACCGCGGACAAAAGTTTTTGCTGTACTTCGGGCAGTTGTAAGGTAGTACGATCGCCGTGGTCGAATCCGGGAATCACCAGCGGCGATTCCTCGCCTTCTAGATGCGAGTTCAGTCCGAGACACAGAATCGTTAGGTCGGAGGCGCGCGCTGCATCCACCGCCTCGTGCAGGCTTACTTCGACCGGCGGTCTCCAGACCAGTTCGATGCCTGCTCCATGCCCATCCTCCGTATAATCGACGCGCAGATGATACGACTTACCCCCGTCGAGGTGCATCGTCTTGGTCTGCACTCTATGGCCATACCTGCCGGATATTTTCTGCGTAAGCAGGCTGCCGTCGATGTAGAGTTTCGCGGTACTTTCCCCGCTGCAGCTATCGCAGTCCGGATTTGCCAGCCCCAAAGCATAATCGCCGCTTTCCTTCACGTGCAATACCGCCGACCAGCGCAGAGCAACGCCGTCCTGAGGAAAAGCGCGGATTACAGCGGGTTCGTGCATATCCCAATCGAAATACCCTCGCCGCTCAATGCGCCTCAACTGCGGCCGCCCCTGGAAATTCTTGTTGTCGAAATATTCCGCAAGCAGCCCATGCGCATTCTCATACCCGGTCGGCGTTAATGCTTGCGCCGGGATGGGAGCTGTCCAGGAAGGAACATAGGTGCTGCCTAGCGCGTAGCGAATGGTCGCCTTCGACCCGAATTCGTGCCGGATGCCCTCGAGCGGCGTTATCAGGAACGAAGGAATGCCGTGATAATTTCCCAGCAGCGTGTCGGGCGCGTCCGCTCCGGGACCGATGACCGCAATGCTCGCCGGAATGTTCCCCAGCGGCAGAATGCCGTTCTCATTCTTGAGCAACACGATCGATTTCTCGGCCGCTTCGAGCGACACCTTCCGGTGCGCCGGCGATTCCACCCGGTCCATGCCGATCTTCGAAAACGGCACGCGCCCAGGTGGATCGAACATCCCCAGGCGGAAGCGCGCCGTGAACAAGCGCGTGACCGCGCGGTCGATATCGGCTTTCTTAATCAGGCCCTGGTGCACGGCATCCACCAGCGTGGCGTAAGATTTGCCGCAATTGAGGTCCGTTCCGGCCTCCACCGCGAGCGCCGAAGCCTGGGGAAGCGATTTCGCATAATGATGGCCCCTATAGATGTCATCCACCGCACCGCAATCGCTCACCACATAACCTTGGAAATTCCAGGCCTGGCGCAGATGCTGTTGGAGCAGCATATCGCTCGCGCAAGCCGGCACGCCATCCACCGCGTTATAAGAGCACATGATGGAATCGACCTTGGCCTGCTCCACCAAACCCCGGAAGACATACAGATAAGTGTCTTTTAGATTTTTTTCGGTCAGGTTCACGTTAAATTTGTGCCGTAGCGCTTCCGGGCCGCTATAAGCCGCGAAATGCTTTGCAGTAGCGACGGTCTTCAGATAATGCGGGTTGTTGCCCTGCATGCCCTCGATAAACTGGGCAGCCATTTGCGCCGTCAGATAAGGAGATTCTCCATAAGTCTCCTGGCCGCGGCCCCAGCGGGGATCGCGCACCAGATTCACGTTCGGCGCCCAAAACGTCAGGCCGTGATAGCGGCCGTGGTCTCCGTGCGCGATCGCGTAGTTGTACTTGGCCCGCGCTTCGGTGGAGACGATTTCGGCGATGTGGCGCTCCAGATCTGTATCCCAAGTCGCCGCAAGCCCGATCGCCTGCGGGAAAACTGTCGCCAGGCCCGCCCGCGCAACGCCGTGAAGCCCTTCGTTCCACCAATCGTAGGCGGGAATACCGAGCCGGGGAATCGCAGGCGCGCTGTTCTGCATTTGCCCGGCTTCTTCTTGAAGCGTCATGCGCGAAACCAGATCCGCTGCGCGCGCCTGGGGCGATAGCGTGACATCCTTGTATTTAGGGGTGCTGCTGTTTTGAGCCGCCCACGTGAGACTCGATATCAGGAGTACCGCCGCAAGCTTCAAAGCCATGTTCTTTAGTTTATGAGAACAACTATTTCGATTTCCAGGCGTTGGCGCGAAGCGCGCATGTTCGCTCGCGCCATGGCTTCCGAGTCGCGTCCCATTACCGCCCAGATTGTACCCATCCGGCGCTGCAATCTCGCTTGCACCTACTGCAATGAGTTTGATCGCGATTCGCCGCCCGTGCCGGCCGCGGAAATGCTGCGGCGCATCGATAAACTGGGCGAACTCGGGACGCTGATCGTTACCTTCAGCGGAGGCGAGCCCACGCTCCATCCCGATCTCGACGCGCTCATCCGCCGCGCCCGCGAGCGCGAGGCCATCGTCACGATCATTACCAACGGCTATCTACTCACGCCCGAACGCATCCGGCGCCTCAACGCTGCCGGCCTGGATTATCTCCAGATCAGCATCGACAACGTGCTGCCCGACGAAGTGTCCAAAAAGAGCCTTAAGGTGCTCGACCGCAAGCTGGAATGGCTCGCCGAATATGCCGATTTCGACGTGACCATCAATTCCGTGCTCGGCAGCGGTATTCACCATCCGGAAGACGCCTACCGCATCGCCGCGCGTGCCCGTGAACTTGGCTTTAAGAGTACCGTGGGCGTCCTGCACGACGGCGGCGGCCAACTACAAGCGCTTGGCCCGGCGCACGCGAGTGTTTACGAAAAAATTCTCAGGCTCGGTGGCGGATTGTTCTCCTTCACGCATTTCGATTCCTTCCAGCGCAACATTGTGCAGGGCGCGGCGAACCGCTGGCATTGTCCCGCCGGAGGACGCTTCCTCTATATCTGCGAAGACGGCCTGGTCCACTATTGTTCTCAGCAGCGCGGCCATCCTGCCATTCCGCTCGCGCAGTACACGCGCGAAGACTTGCTGCGCGAAGGACGCAAGCCGAAAGGATGTGCTCCCTTCTGCACCATTTCCTGCGTGCATCAGACCGCCATGCTCGACGAGTTCCGCACTCATCCCCGCGAGGCTCTGGCCGGCATCCTCCAACGCCGCAAGGAACTTGACCCGGCATGGGAGCCGCCGCTCTCGGTGCGGCTGCTCTCCTGGATGTTTCTCAAAGATTCGCACGCCAGAAATCTGTTCGGCGCCATCGCGCTGCGCCTGTTTCGCGCCGGCACGTAATGTTACAAAAGGTGCATGCCTATGAGACATCGTGCGCCTTTTGCCGGCGCTGCTGTATTCGCGTTCGGACTGGCCTGCGGTGGCCCTCCGCGTCGCCCTTCGGCACCGGCTCTCACGCCACAGACCGCCGGTGGACTTTTGAATTACAGCGGCGAAGCCCAAAAGTGGCTGACCTATGTGCGGGGTCAAGACCCGAGCTGCACCTACAATGTCGATCTGCCCAGCCAAAAAACGCACCAGACAGAAATCGACCTCAGCAACATCGTCGTCTGCGGCGGTCACCCGGCCCCGATCCAGTACCAGGCGGACGTTTCGTTTGCCTATGATGCCGCCACGAATGCCTGGGTGATCAAGCGGTTCTCGAGTTGAAGGCCACCTGTTAGCTTAAATCTGCTTTCGATGTTTGCGTTCCCAATCCAGCCGCCCGTGCGCTGACCAGCGCAATACTCGACCAGTCCAGATGTCCTTGCCCATTTGCTAGAGCTGAGAGCAGCCGGTCGTGCACGATGCTTGCGAACGGCATCGGCGCTTCTGCTTCGCGTGCCGCTTCGATCGCCAACCGTATATCTTTCAGCCCGAGCTTCAACGCAAATCCGGCCGGTTCAAACTTCTCGTCCGCCATACCCGCGCCGTAGTTCCGGTACACTGGCGAACCGAACAGCTCGTTCACCACGTCGAGAAAAAGGTGGTGATCGATACCCGACTTGCGCATCACCGCGAAGGTTTCGCCGAAAGACTCCAGCATGCTGCCGATCAGGAAGTTGCCGCAGAGCTTGGCGGCATTCGCTTGCCAAGGCTCGCTGCCGATCACGATAGTGCGGCGGCCAATCGCCTCGAAAGCTGGCCGCAGCTTCTCAATCGCATGCGCTTCGCCGGCGGGAATCACCACAAGCTGTTTCTGCTCGGCTGCTTCGGGGCGTCCAAAAACCGGGGCACTCAGGAGAATTTGCCCGCGCTTGGAGTGTTCTTCCGCAAGCCTGCGGACGAACGCGGTGCCGACAGTGCTGCTCGAGACATGAATGGCGCCTCGCGCCAGTCCGGCCGCGACGCCGTCCCGCCCCAAAACGGCTTCCGCAACTGCGCCATCGTCGGATAGCATCGTAAACACGGCTTCCGCTCCGCGCGCAGCTTCCGCCGGCGAACTGACCGCGCTTATTCTGCCGCCGGCCAGCGCATCCGCCTTTTCGCGCGTGCGGTTATAAACCGTCACTTCATGGCCGGCCTCCGCCAAGTGGCACGCCATCGGCGATCCCATTCGCCCCAGTCCGGCAAATCCCAGCTTCATCGCTCACTTCCTCTCGTAGTTAAATTGTAAGGGCGAGGAACATCTAACGTTCGTCCGGAAAGGAGCCGATTGCATGGCCACCGATCACGCCGCGCAGCCGTCCGATGGCGCACAGCCGCAAGAGGAGCGCCCGAGGCTGCCTGCAGACGCGCCGGAAGCCGTCGAGAATACGGGCGAGGCTCACGACCTGACTTATATCCGCACGCGCCGCGCTCGGGCTAACGATCCGCGCCGCTCCCTCAACGCCGACCGGCGTCAGGATCCGCCCGGCCCGATCGCGCTTCGCCGCGCCGCGCCTCCGCCCGCTTCTGTCACTGCGCCTGGGACCCGGTTTTTCCATCGCAGCCGTGCGTTTTGGCTTTTATCCCTGGCTCTATTCGCGCTGGTTGCCGGTATCACGTTTGCGCTGTTTTATGCCCGCCAGGCCTGGGTCAAACGCGCCGGCGTGGCGCCCGAAATCATCCATGCCTCGCGGACGGTTTCGAGCCTGCATATGCACGTCGAAGTCCAGGGCGAACGTGTGCTCGTCAGTTGGAATCCGCTCGCCTCCGGCGTCGAGCCTGCCGGCGGCCGCCTCACCATCGAGGATGCAGGCCAGCGCCACGAGTTTTCTTTGGACGCTACGCAGGCTGCCAATGGCTCTGTGCTCTATCGCCCCACCTCCGGAAACGTCAATTTTCGACTCGAAATCCGCAACGCCTCCGGCGCTGTGTTCAGCGACAACTTGCGGGTGCTTGATCCGGCGCAAGCTGCGTTGCGAGCGCAGAAAAAGGCCCTCCCTTCCGTGGCGCCGCCAAAATCTCATAAGCCGCGCATACAATCCGCAAGCGCGCCGCGCCGCAAGCCGCCGGTGCAGCATGTCGCGCGCGCAATACCCCCGCGGCGCTTCGAAACACCCCATTTCACGGCCGATCCGATGGAAATGCCTGCAGCTGCTCCGACAGTGTTGTCGCCCGGACAAGCGGTTGCCGGTTCCGGCAACTCTCTCGGCCCGGATATTTTGCAGCGCGCTCCCATCTCGGACGCGCCGCCCTCTCCCGCTAGCGGCCGCACAGCAGGCGAACTGGTCGGAACGGTTTCCGCGCTGCATGACCGGGACGCTCCGCCTCCTGCCGGTCTGTTTCGCCCGCCCCAAGCTGTCAAGCAAGTCATGCCCAAGCTCCGCAGTTCGCTGGTCGGAGTGGTGGTCCCCGGAACCAAAGTAGAAGTGCAAGTCCGCATCGATAAACACGGGCGAGTGAAGCGCGCCCGGATCGCCCCCGCATCGCGCGAAATCGACATCGGCGTGCAAAAAGCTGCCCTCGATGCCGCCAGGCAATGGAGATTTACGCCCGCCTGGAAAGACGGGAAACGGGTCCCCTCCGAGCACACTATTGTCTTCCGCTTTTAACCCGGGTATTTCATACGGTTGCTAAGCTAATGCGCGCCTTGAGCGTGGACCGAATCGAACTCCGATATCCGGGCAGGGCTGGCGAGCTCTTCCAGTTGGCTGATATCGAAGTCTTTGTACAAATCCAGGCAAAACAGATCGGGCACGGATTCGTAGGAGACCGGCCTGTCGAGCAGATATCGAAAGGTGCGCATGCCGCCGTAGTTTTCAATGCGGGAAAACAGATGCGGCTCCAGGGCAGCCGCCGTGAGCGAAGCCAGCTGAGTGCGAATACCGGTGGTCTCCACGCGAACCGCTGCCGGATGCCATTTGCTCTGCGCCCAGTTCGCGATGCCGATTAATTGAGCCGCCTCCATCCCCAGCGGCCTTGCGCCGGTAGCGGCCAGCATCCCGGTGAGAAGGTATGCATGCTGATCGGGCGCCGCATCACCCGTGAACAGGAGGTTCAGCGCCAATACCTGCTCGTCGCGCTGCAAACGATCCGCCACTTCTGGAGCATGGCCCCAGCTCTCGGTCGCGGCGGCCTCTCTGCCTCCGTCGTTCAGCACAATCGTCAAAGGCGCTTCAGTTGGCGTCGATACCTGCTTCAGCCAAACGCCGGTTGCGGAAAGTCCGTTGCTCATCTCGAAGCGATATGAAATGGATTCCACCTGGTTATGCCAAGTGTCGTATTCGCCCCAGGCGCGATGGACGCTCACCGGGTGGTAGCGCACCACCTGCCGCAACTCTGCTCTGGATTTCGAAGTAATTGGCGAGTGCTTGATTTCCGCGGCCATTTTTCGGGCCAGACCTAGAATCGTGAGGTTATCCTTTGGCACTCCCACGAGCAATTCCTGGTAGGTTTTAAGATCTTGCCCTACCGGAATCTCCTTCCCATCGGCAGGAAGATGAAAATGCTTGACCAGAAAGGCGTATGCGTGCTGGCGATTGTCCAACCCGTAGTTATGAGCGGAGATATTCGTGTTTTGATGAAACTGAAACGCCGCTTCTTTTCCATACAGGTGGAAAAAGGGCTTGATCGCATCGTAAATGTAAGGCTTCACCAGGGGCGCCCGAAAGCAGCAGCTATCTTCAGCGTTGTTGATGAGCAAGGTCGGCCGCGGCGCTCGCATGGCAGTGAGCGTCGAATAATCGCTTCCGACCAGGAAATCGCTCGGGTTCTGTTCGAGGTCTCCCGGCTCGCCAGGCACTCGCGCAACTCTTCCTGACAAGGTCGCATATCCCGCCACGGGGACCGAAACCAACACTCTGGGGTCAAGGCTGCTGAGCACGATGGTTTGCCATCCGCCTCCGGATAATCCGGTCACAGCGAGACGGCTGGCATCCACGTGCGGATCCTGGGCGAGATAGCCGAGGCCTCGGCGCATGGCCAGGTAGAACAGTCCCACGCCGTTCATGCCTACCAGATTCAAATCGGCCTGGTACCAGTGCGAATTCCCCGGCACATTCAATTCGCCCATTCCCATCCACTCGGGATTGAGCGCAATCATGCCTTTCAAAGCCTGGTTGATGCACAGCTTCTGCTCGAATTCCTGCTTATTCCCCAGCTTCGGAAAATGGCCCATCACATCCAGCACCGCGGGAACTTTTCCGTTGAGAGGGTCCGGCTCGTACAGGAGCGCCGTAGTATAGAACCCAGGCACGATTTCGTAGCGCAGCTTGTGCAGTTGATAGCCTTTGCCGGTCTTTACCGTCCCTAGATCCTGAAATTGGGGCGGCGCAGTCACCCATTGCTTGGGCCAGCCATGAAAGATGACGTCCTGGAGCAGGTGGCGGCGAATCCGTTTCGCCTCGGCGGTCCATTGTTGGGCACTAGAGGGAGCGGGCAGCTTCGGAGCCTTCTTCATCAGAAACTGCTGAAGTTGGAACGTCACGACTTGCCGCGACTGAAGCTGCTGCTTCAAAATTGGCTGAATGTCGCGGGCGTCCGTTTGCGGCTTGGCCAGTGGAGCGCCGAGCAATATTGCGATGGCGACGAAGAGTATTGGCTTCATAATCGTTGAGCGTGCATGTGGCCGTCGCGCATGGCGACGGTGCGGTCGGCGAACGCGGCGGCTTCGGGATTATGGGTAATCATCAGGATGGTTTGCTTCTGCTGCCTATTCAGGTCGCGCAGCAAAGCCAGAACCGCATTTGAGTTGTCGGTGTCGAGATTGCCCGTAGGCTCGTCGGCCAGAAGAATCGCAGGCTGGTTCACCAGGGCGCGGGCGATGGCGACACGCTGCTGCTCGCCGCCCGAGAGCGCATTGGGCCGGTGATCGAGGCGGTTGGCGATCCCCAGGAACTTTAGGATCGCTTCGAACCCGGGCGGCTCACCGGTCCTCCCTGCAAGCTCGCGCGCAATCTCGATATTGCTGCGCGCGCTCAGCGTGGGCAGCAGATTGTATTTTTGAAAGACAAAGCCGATCTTCTTCTGGCGCATTTCAGTTCGCTGATTTTCGCTGAGCGCGCGCAAGTCGAGCCCGTCGATCCAGACTTCGCCTTCCGTGGGCGGAGCGAGGCCGCCGAGGATATGGAACAAAGTCGATTTGCCGGAGCCGGACGGCCCGACGATGGCGAGAAACTCTCCGCGGGCGACGTCGAGATCGATGCCGCGAAGCGCATGCACCGGAACCTCGCCGGCATGAAAAACTTTCTTCAACCCGCGCACCCGGATGATCGGCGAGACGGGGCTACTCATAAGCGAGCGCCTCGATGACGTCCTGGCGCGCTGCCTTAAGCCCCGGAGAGATTGCCCCCAGCAAGGCTCCTCCGATAGCAATTGCCGCGGCGATGGGCCACCAGTCGGGGACAATGATCACAGGAAGCGTGGCCGGCGCCGTACCGAGGATGACCGCTTTGGCGGCGAAGCTGAAGCCGATGCCGAGAATAGTCCCGAGAATCGCCAGCACCAGGGCCTCGCGGACCAGAATGTCGAGAATCTTCATCGGCTTCGCGCCCAAAGCTTTCAAGATGCCGATTTCGCGCGTGCGTTCTACCACGGCCGTGTACATGGACAGAAACACGACCAGAAAGCCCACCACGATCGCCAGGCCGGTTACGACCCAAATGAATACGCGGAGCTGCGGAATATTGTCAATGCTGAATTGAGAAACGAAATCCTCAATTGAAATCGCCTGCAGCTCGCCTCTAAATAGCTGGTTGAATCGCGCCACTTCCTGGTTGGTGAGTGCCGGGTTGTCGAGTTTGACCAATATCTCCGAGATCCGCGGCGGCGTTTGATTTCCGGTGAGATGCTGAAGCGTCTTGAGGGGAACCAGGAGGCGCGCGAGCATGCCGCCAGGAACAATGCCGGCGAGATGCCACTTATGATTGAGAACGGTCACGGTTTGGCCAACATGCCAGTGGTGCTGGCGCGCCCAATATTGATCCGAGAGAATGTCGTCGGGCGCTGTGGGCGGTCCCCCGGCAAGATAGTGAAGGCCCCCGTTCATCCTTGAAAATTCGGGCACGTTCACGCCGCTCATCGTAGTAGTGATTTCGACGAAGACGCTCAGTACCCCAACCGCCTGCTCGACGTGCGGCTGCTTGGCGACGAAAGGCACGAACTTCTGGTTCATCTGCCCGGTGGAGAGCGAAAATTGGTTGCGAGTGCCCGGCCTCAAAAAGATATCGGCGCCGGTGCCTTTGGCGCGCTGAGCCGATTGCTGAAGCAAGCCGCGGCTGAGACCGATCAGCGTCAGAATTGACATCACTTGAACGCCGATCACAAGCGCACTGAGCAAAGTCCGGACCCAGTGTTGCTTCAGGTTTTCTAGGACGAGTTTGTTAATCATCTGGAGAGACAAATCAAGGCTGTGCCGCGAGAAACTGGCGCGCGACTTGCGCTACGGGCTGGTGCGCGATATCGACGCGGCGGTTGAGGTCGCGCATCGCCGCGGCGTCAATGCGACCCGAGAGCATCGCCAGCACCTGCTTCACCTTCGGGTGTTCGCGAATCGTTTGCGCGCGCACAACGTAGCAGGCGTTGTAAGGCGGGAAGACATGCTTGTCGTCTTTAAGAGCCATAAAAGCAGCATCGGCGAGAAAACCATCGGTGGAGTTGCCCGCCCCCATATCGATCTTGTGCTCGCGCAAAGCCGGATACAGGAGTCCTAAATCCATTGTCTTCGGTGAGCCTTTCCATTTCAGGTGATAAACGGCGTCGAGGCGGCGGAGACCGTCGGGGCGGGTCAAAAATTCATAACCAACGCCGAGGCGCCAGGAGCGGGAAGCCGCGGCGGAAAGCGTCGGCGCGGCCAGGCGGCGAGCGTCCGCGGTGCGGACGACCATCGCAAATGTATCGTTGAAGCCGAGCGGAGCCAGCCATACCACATGGAATCGTTTGCGAGCGGCGTCTCGCACTTCGCGGTAGGCAGTCATGGGATCGCGCGAGACATTCTGCTTCAGGATGACGCTTGCGGCAGTGCCGGTGTATTCAGGATATAAATCGATGTCGCCGTTGAGGAGCGCTTCGTGGGCCAGCAGAGTGCCGCCGAGGCCGAGCCGCCGCTCGACGGGAATGTGCAGCTTGCTCTCGATCTGCTGGGCAGCGATTTCGCCCAGAATGCGCTGTTCGGTGAAATTTTTGGAGCCGACCACGATGGCGGTGCGGTGAGAACAGGCGCAAAGCATTACCAGAATCAGCACGACTGCCGCAACCTGCTTCACCGGACCGTCACCTTGCGTTCGAGAGCGGTCATGCCCCAGTCTGCCAAAAGGGCGAGCACGGCAGCCGGAATGGCGCCGGCGAGGATCTCCAGCGTGTTCACTGAAGCGATGCCGCTGAAGATCAACACACCCAGGCCGCCGCCGCCAATGACGGCCGCAATGACTGCGGTGCCGATGTTGGTGATGAGCGCAATGCGAATGCCGGCCAGGATGGTGGGCGCTGCCAGCGGCAACTCCACCATGCGCAGCAATTGCCGGTCCGTCATGCCCATGGCGATCGCAGCCTCGCGCACCGGCTCGTTCACCGATGTGATACCGACGATCGTATTTCTCACGATGGGCAGCAAAGAGTAAAGTACCAGGCAAAGGATCGCGGTATGTCTGCCGATGCCGCCGATCAGCGGTACCGGCAGCAGGAAGCCGAACAGCGCGAGGCTGGGGATGGTCTGCAGAACGTTTGCGATTGCGACCGAGATGCGGCGGACACGAGCGTGCCGTGTACCCGCAATGCCCGCCCCGACGCCGATCATGATTGCGATGCCGCAGGAGACGCCAACTAAAATGATGTGCTGCCAGGTCAGTACGCCGACATTGTGCAGCAGCGTATTCAGAACGGTCCGATCCATTCGGACCAATTCTCGCTCACTCGCCCGAAACCGCTGTTTGCCGCAGTTGAGTGGGCCAATGCACCAGAAGCGTTAGCGGAGCGGGATTCGGATCCGGCAGCGTGTTGATCAGGAAGCGCTTGCCGTCTTTGGAAACCGCAAAGGGAGCGGCCATCAGTTCCACGCTGGCGCGGGTCGCAAATAGAGGCTGCACGGCTTCCACCTGAAACGTCGAGACGCCCGGAATGACGGCGGCGGCCATCATCTGGCGGCTGAGAGATAAATAGTACAGCGTTTTGCCATCCGCGCTCCAGCGGGGAGACGCTCCACCGGCGACGGAGACCTGCCAGCGGTTGGCCGCCTGCGGATATGAAGTCACATACACTTCATCGCGGCCGGTTTCGTCCGAGGTGTAGGCGATCCAATGGCCGGTGGGGCAAAACTGTCCTTCGCGCTCGTCAGCGTCGCTGCCCAGCAGCATGATTGGCTTATGTTCCGTTCCCGATGTGGGCAGCAGGCCGATATCGGTTTGGCTTTTGCCCTGCGGACTGCGCTGGTCGAAAGCCAGGTAAGCTCCATCCGGAGACCAGTCGGTTGGATTTTTATTGGAAGCCGAGCGGTAGAGAAGTTTGGAGTCGCTATTTGCGCCGACCGCTTTCGCAAACAGATCAAAATAGCCCTCGCGGTTGGAGGCGAAAGCGATCCGGCTTCCATCCGGAGACCAGACCGGCGCCAGATTGACGGAGGCGCCATAGGTAAAACGCGTCTTCAGTCCGGTCGCCAGATTGTAGATCCAGACATCGACGTTGCCTGTCGACGGTTCGAGTATATCCACGGCAAGGGCTTTGCCGCTGGGAGAGATCTCGGAACTGTAATAACTCAACGAACCGTCCATGGCCGTAAGTTTGCTGCCCTGGCGGTCGTACCAAACCATCTGGGTGCCGCTGGGCGCCGGACTCGTCTGGTAGGCGAGAACTCCATTCGACGAGGCGGAGAATACGCCATGCAGCGTGCCGCTTTCGAAGGCTACATGTTGCGCTACCCGTTCGGGATCTCCCGAGAGCGTGAAGGTGCGCGGATCGAAAGCTTGCGCCATTAAGGTTCGGTCTTGCAGGTAAAGCAAGTAGCCGTTCTCGAAGATGGCATTCGAGCGAGCCTTCAGTAGCAGCCTCGCCGGGCCCGAATCGAGCGAACCGACATAAATGCCATCAGCCGGACTGGATGCGCCTCTGGGATTTCCGGACTGAAATAGAAAATGCCGCCCGTCGGGGAGAAACCAGGGCCAGCGCTGACTCAGCCCAGTCGATTCGTTGGCGGTGGTCACGTCCTTCGTCTGGCCGCCCATCGCGGAAACCTCTAGCAAAGGCCCTATGGAGCTGGGAGAAAAGATGATTTCGCCGCTTTGGTTCCAAGAGCCGCCCTGTCCGTGGGGCGCAGCGCAGAGCGTTTGCGGAGCGCCTCCGGCGGCGTCGATTCGTTTCAGTCTGCGGCCGGCGAAGAAGGCGATCGAGTGGCTATCCGGAGACCAAAACGGATAAGAAGCACCCTGAGTGCCGGCAAGCGGGTGGGCCGTGGCGCTGTTCAGCGGACGAACCCATAATTGGCTGGGGCCGCCATTGACGCTAGCGGCGAAGACCAGCGAACGGCCATCCGGGGAAACGGCGGCCGGTGCGGCATTGAAACCGGTGGCGTCGAAAGCAGCCTGCGCAGGAGGCAATACGGAGGCGATCCAGGGCGCGGGAGGAGCCGGCTTGCGCCAGTACCGTGATCCCTCGAAACCGGCGGCTCCGGCGGCGAGAATCAGAACAATGACGATCAGCGCCCAGGCTATCCTTGCTCCGGTTCGGCGCGGCCGCGATTTCCGCTGAGCGGCTTCCGGGCTGGGCTCGGCTGCCGATTCCAGCTCCAGCGCGACATCGTGCGCCGATTGCCAACGCTCGTCGGGATCTTTCGCGAGACAGAGCTTGATGAGCCGCTCCAACGAGGCAGGTAGTTCCGGGCGGATCTCGCGCACGGGAGCAGGCTCGGCGGCAACGATGGCCGCCATCACGGCCGACTGCGATTTCCCGGTGAAGGGCGCCTGGCTGGCGGACATTTCGTACAGCACTATACCCAGAGCGAAAATATCCGTGCGCGGGTCGGCTTCTTTGCCTTCGATCTGCTCAGGCGCCAGATAGTGAAGCGTTCCGAGGACCATTCCGGCTCGGGTTAATTTCTGGTCCTCGCCCGCTTCCTCGGCGGACGGGCCGGCCTTCAGGGTGGCGAGGCCGAAATCGAGCAGCTTGGCGCCTGTTTTGGTGAGAAAAATGTTTCCGGGCTTCAGGTCGCGATGGACGATGCCGCGTTTATGGGCGGCTTCGAGTGCGTTGCAAATCTCAGCGCCGAAGCGAACGATCTGATCGAGCGGAAGCGGCCCCTTCTTCAGGCGGCTGGAGAGCGGTTCTCCTTCCAGGTGCTCCATCACCAGGTAGTCGGTTCCGTCTTGATGGCCAACATCGTAGAGGGCGCAGACGTTGGGGTGGGAAAAGCTGGAGACGGCGAGCGCTTCCCGGGCAAAACGGCGGCGGAATTCGGGATCGCTCGAAAGCGAGGGCGGCAGGACCTTGATCGCGATGGTGCGCCCTAGCCGTGTGTCGCGGGCGAGGTAAACCTCTCCCATTCCTCCGGCGCCCAGCAGCTTGCCTATTTCGTAGGGTCCGAGCCGCGCGCCCGCAGCAAGACTCATATACACCTATATCGTGCGGAGAAGCGCCGAACATTATCTCGAAACTTTAACTTTGGTGACGGAGGCTTGAAGTGAACATCGGGATTGCGACCGGTCTATTGGCAACCGCCGCATCGCAGCCGATTCTAACCGCCGATCAGCCGCGCGTACAAACTCCTCGCCACGCCCACATCCGTCGTCCCTTTGACAATCGCCCGCCCATCCGGGAAGAATGTCAGATCGTAATGCGGAATCGACATCCGCAGCGCAAAATCGTTTACACGCACCTCGCCGAGCGGGCGCAAACGCGCCGCGAGTTCCGGCAGGTTCAGCGGCCTCGCACTCTCATGAAGCTGCACCGCGTTCCGGCCGCACAAACTCACCGGCACTTTGCGCCGGCCTTCCAGATAACGAAACTCCCGCGCGCCGCACACCCGGCATTCCGGATCGCGCGCGCCGGCATTCACCTGCTTGCTCGTCCCGGCCCATACGTCGAACGACTGAATGCGACAGGCGAAATCCGGCCATCCAACAATGAGCCGCAGCGCCGCCGCCACTTGTAGCGAAGCCACTGCCGCGGTCGTCGCCGCCAGCACGCCGTTCACGTCGCAGGTCGGCTGCAAACCCGCCGGCGGCTCCGGGTAAATGCAGGCGAAACAAGGTCCGCGCCCCGGCGCAACCGGCATGGTCACGCCGTAACTGCCGATCGCCGCCCCGTAGACCCAAGGGATGTCTCGCTGAACACTGATATCGTTAATTAAATACCGAGTTTCGAAATTATCGGTGCCGTCCAGCACGATGCCGGAGCCGGCGACGATCTCCTCCGCGTTGGATGGCGTGAAATCCGCAACGTGCGGCTCGACCGCAACGTCACGATTCAGGCGCTCCAACCGGCGCGCGGCCGCAATCGCTTTCGGCGTTTCGTTCCGGGCATCCTCTTCCTCGAAGAGCCATTGACGTTGCAGATTCGTGTAATCGACATAATCGCGATCTACCAACCGCAGCCTGCCGGCTCCCGCGCGTGCCAGCGCTTCGGCTTGAAAACTGCCCAGCGCTCCGCAGCCGACGATGCAGACCGTCGCGTTCCGGATCTTTTCCTGGCCGGATTCGCCGATCGGCGGAAAGAGAATTTGCCGGGAGTAGCGCTGCTCTCCGCCCGGTGACATATAGCATGATCGTAACAACCCGGAGTATTCGGCTCCTCCTGGCATGCGCCCTCGTGCTCGCCGCAAAAGCGGCGCCACAGCAGCCGCCGGTCACCATCCAGGCCGCTCTGCAGTACGAAGGACTCCCCATCGTCTCCATCTCCTGGCAGCCTGCCGATCAGCCCCTGACAGCCGGACAACTGGCCAGCAAGCTCCCCTTTCACCCCGGATCTATCTTTCACGAACGCGAGCTGCGCCAAGCCATTCAAAACCTCTTTTCCACCGGCCGCTTCTCCGATCTCGCCGTGGATGCCGAGTCGAAGCCGAATGGCGTTGCCCTCAAGTTCATCACCAGGCGCGCCTATTTCGTCGGCCATGTTGCCGTGCATGGAATCAAAGCGCCTCCCTCCAGCGGCGAAGTCGCGAGCGCCTTGAAATTGCGCCTCGGATACCCCTTCGCCCGGGGAGACGAAGACGATGCCATTCAGTCCTTGCGTCAGGTGCTGCAGCGGAACGGCTATTACCATGCCGAGATAGCCGCCGAACTGCACTATGAACCGAAAACCGAAGCCGCCAACCTGATTTTCGACGTGAAAACCGGCAATCGCGCTCATTTTGCGCGCCCGCAGATCGAAGGCATCTCGCCCTCCGAAGTTGGCCGTGTCATTGGCGTGACCCATTGGAAGCCGCTGTACGGCCTGCTGGGCTGGCAATCCGTCACCGAGCAGCGGCTGCGGGAAGGCCTCGAAAATATCGAAAACTTCTACGAGAAGCGCAACTATCTCGAATCCAGCGTTAGTCTCGGCGGGCTAAACTACCTACCCGAAGCCAATCGCGTGCAGCCGGTGGTAAATATCCAGAGCGGTCCGCACATTGTCGTGGGTACCACGGGCGTCAAAATAGGCGCCGGTACCCTTCGCCAGCTTGTCCCTGTTTTTCAAGAACATTCCGTCGACATGGATCTCCTCCGCGAAGGCGGCCATAACATCGAGCAATATTTGCAAGCCAAGGGCTATCTTGAAGCGAAGGCTACTTACTCCGTCGAGGACGCGCCACAAGGAAGGCGCGTGATCACTTACAACATCGTTCTCGGCCCGAAACATAAGTTTGTCCATCTTGCCATCGAGGGCAACCATTATTTCACCCCGGCAACCCTGCGGGAGCGCCTGACGATCGAGCCCGCCCGGTTTCCGCGTTATCCCTATGGAAAATTCAGCGCAGCCTATTTGCGCCACGATACCGCGGCGATTGCGAGCCTTTTTCGCGCCAACGGCTTCCGCCACGTCAAAGTCACTGCCAAAGTGGAAGACGACTACCGCGGAGTCAAGAATCATATCGGTGTCGTCATTCACATCCGCCAAGGCCCACAATGGCTGATCTCGAATCTCTCTATCGAAGGCGCCAGAGCTTCGGATCTTCCGGCCTTGCGCCGAATGCTCGCCTCCAGTCCGGGACAGCCGTTCAGCGATCAGAGCATCGCCGCAGACCGCGATCATTTGTTGAATTTCTACTACAATCGCGGCTACGTTAATGCGACCTTCGCGTATTATGTTTCCCCCTCCGCAACCCCGGCGCGCGTCAACCTGAGTTACGTCCTGCACACAGGACCGCAAAAATTAGTCCGCAACGTCGTGGTGAGCGGCCTGAAGACCACCAAGGCCAGCGTAGTCGATCACCGCATCGAGCTGAAGCCAGGCGAGCCGCTCTCGCTGGCGGAACAGACCGACGGCCAGCGCCGGCTCTACAATCTCGGCGTCTTCGCCCGCGTCAATACGGCCATTCAGAATCCGCAGGGCGACGAGAACCAGGTGAACGTGCTCTACGATATCGATGAGGCGCACCATTACGCTCTCGATTTCGGGGTCGGCGCGCAGATCGCCCGTATCGGCGGCAGCGTGACCAGTCTCGATAATCCGGCGGGCAGCACCGGCTTCGCTCCCCGCGTCTCCCTCGGACTGAACCGCCTGAATTTTCTCGGCTTGGCCCAAACTCTCGGGGTCCAGACTTCTCTATCCACGATCGAGCAGCGCGCCGCTGTTACTTACTTCATTCCGCAGTTTGTCTACAACGACAACCTCAACCTTACCGCTACGGTTCTGGTTGAGAACTCGAACGATATCCGCACCTTCACTGCCCATCGCCGTGAGGCTTCG
This sequence comes from Bryobacteraceae bacterium, assembly GCA_036379475.1. Classification (GTDB taxonomy): domain Bacteria; phylum Acidobacteriota; class Terriglobia; order Bryobacterales; family Bryobacteraceae; genus Bog-105. The sequence continues at coordinate 21,288 of DASVGP010000140.1, forward strand.
ATTCAGCTTGGCCAGACGATTTCACGCGCCCTTACGCTGCAATACCGCCTGGTATTCCGCAATGTAACTCTGGGAAATCTTAAGATCAACCATTTATTAGTGCCGCTTTTATCTCAACCGGAAACGGTTGGCATGGCTGAATTCTCAATTATCGACGACAAGCGGGACAATCCGGCTGACGCACATCGCGGCTCTTACACCACGCTTGATCTTAGTTATGCCCCCGGCATACTGGGATCGCAGACGCACTTCGGCCGCCTGCTCGCTCGCAATTCTACTTACTATCCGATATTCAGAGATTGCGTTCTCGCCCGCAGCACCCAATTCGGAATCATCACCCGAACCGGCGGACGCCCGCCTATACCGCTCGCCGAACGCATTTATTCGGGCGGCTCAAATTCGATTCGCGCCTTCCCCGATTTTCAAGCCGGGCCGCGCGACCTGACCACCGGCTTCCCCTTGGGAGGCGACGCGTTGTTCATCAATAACATTGAATTTCGCTTTCCTCTTTATGGCGATAACCTGCAAGGCGTACTCTTTCACGATGCCGGGAACGTCTATAGCAGCATCAAGGATTTCAGCCTCCGCTTCCGCCAGCAAAATTTGCAGGATTTTAACTATATGGTCCAGGACGTGGGCTTCGGCGTTCGCTACCGCACTCCGGTCGGCCCCGTCCGCGTGGATTTCTCCTTCAGCCCCGACGCCCCCCGCTTTTTCGGCCTCAAGGGCACCTTGCAAGACTATTTAAATGGGACCGCGGTGGCGACCGTTCAGAAGATCAATGCGTTCCAGTTCCACATCTCGCTCGGCCAGGCGTTTTAGTGTTGTGCTGGCGCTCTCTGCCGCCGCTTGCCTCCAAGCCAAAATTGTCGACCGGGTTGCTATTTATTCCGGCACTCAGGTCATTACCGAATTACAGTTGGACGAAGAAATGCGCGTCGCGGCGTTTCTGAATCGCAAACCCGTCGTCCGCACGGTGGACGCGCGCCGCGCGGCTGCCGGCCGACTGGTGGATCAAATACTGGTTGAGCGCGAAATGCGGCTCAGCCGCTACCCGTTGCCCAACGCCGCCGATATTCAAAAGTATTTCGATAAAGTGAAGCAGCAGTTCGGAACGGAGGCCGATTTCGAGAAGGCCCTGGAGAAATATCGCCTTACCGATGCCGTCTTGCGCACCCATCTTGCACTCCAGCTCACCATGGTGCGTTTTATCGCTTATCGCTTCCGCCCCGAGGTTGCCATTTCAATCGCCGATATCGCCAAGTATTATCAGGCGCACCTGGCTGACTGGACGGCCGCCCATCCCAATGATCCACCACCTTCGCTGAACGTCTCGCGCGAGAAGATCCGAAAGATCTTGACCGCCAGGCAGGCCGACAAAGCCTTGGATGCCTGGCTGAAGCAGAACCGGGAGCAGATGCATCTTGTTTATCTGGACCGGACGCTCAAACCATGACCAAGCGCCGCCTCCTACTCGCAGCAATCGCCGCCGCTGCTTCAATCGCCATCCTGATCGCGATCGCCATCGGCAGCGGCTGGCTCGGGCATTTGGTTTGCGAGCGAATCGTTGCCGGTCTCGAAAGCGCAACCGGCGGCCGTGTCGCTGTTCGCTCCAGTCATTTCGATTGGCGCGATTTGACCGCCGAACTGGATGGCGTTGCCGTTCGCCAGGCGGGCGCGAAAGCCGCCGCGCCATTTCTTCGAGTAGAGCGCATGCGGCTGCAATTGGGTCTTGGTTCGCTGCTCGGGAATGAAACCGATCTGGCCTCGCTGGAGCTGATCCGGCCCCAATTCGATTTCACTCTCTCGCCCAGAGCCCTCTCGAATTCGGCCCTCCATCTGCGCCTCCACCGCTTCCGCATCGTGCAAGGCGTGTTTCAGGCCGATCTAAGAAAGTACAACATTAGCGCCCGCGGAGAAGACCTGAATGCTTCGGTGACGCTTCGATCCGCTCATCCCCGATACGACATCGCGCTTTCGGCCGGGCGCTTGCGTCTGAATTCCATCCAGGGCAAGTTGAACCTTCACGCGCAGCTCGAAAATGGCCGCCTCACCATCCAGCATCTTTCGTTCTCCACAGATGCGGCGACCCTCGAAGCCAAAGGTACCGCGCAATCCTTCGCCCATCCCGTCGCCGACTTCACTGTCCATGCTGCCTTCCATGTGGGGCCGGCTTTCAGGCCGCCTGCCCTGACGTCCGGCCATTTTGCTTTTTCCGCCCAGGCCCATTACGATCCCGATCATTCCTGGTCGGTGGCCGGCAAGCTCTCCGGCCGCCAAATTGTCGGCCGCCTTCGCGGGGTTCCGCTCAAAAATGCCTCTCTCGATTCGGATCTCTCCTGGACACCGAATGAAGCGCGCTTTTCCCATTTGAAAATCTCTGCGCTTGGCGGAACGATTTCCGGCACCGCGGTCGTGCACAATCGCCGCGATCTCGATTTCGAGGGCGCGGTCACCGGCGCAAAAATCCGCACCGCGGCTCTTCTCATGACCGGCAAACCGCTTGATTGGTCCGGAGCGGCAAGCGGCCACATTCATCTCACTGCTGTTTTCAGAAGCCCCGTTCCCGATTACAAACTCTCGGCCTCACTGCGGATTTCCCCGCTCGCCGGCGAAACGCCCGTGTCCGGCAAGCTTCGCTTTTCCTACCGGGCCAGTCAAGCTGGGGCCGGCGCCGCTCTCACATTCGGCGATTCCCAGCTCCAACTTCCGGACACCCGGCTCGCCTTTTCAGGATCCCCGCGCGGCATCTTGCAAGTGACGCTTGCGAGCGACAACATGAGCGATCTCGCGCCGCTGCTCTCGTTCGCGCCGGCTTTGCAATCGGCCATGCCCGCCTGGCTCGAAAGGGCATCCCTCAACTTCACTGGCCAGATCGCCGGTGCAACCGCCGATCCTCAATTGCAGGGCGATCTCAAGCTCAGCCGCCTTGCCTGGGCGGGACAAACCTGGGGACCCATCCGCGGCCATCTGTTGCTGTCCCAAAACGCTATTGAATTGGCGAGCGCGATCGCCGACAGCGGTTCGTTCCATGCCAGCGGAAGCGCGCGTATTGGCTTGGAAGACTGGACGATTTGCCCCGACAGCGCCTTACAGGTGAAGGCGCGTTTCGGCGGCTTCGATCTTGCCAAAATCGACGCGCCGCGCAGATTCCAAATCTCCGCCGGAGCCGCTTCGGGATCCATCGACCTCTCAGGTTCGCTCGCGCAGCCTTCAGGCGCCATCCACATCGCCGCTCGCAATCTCGTTGTCCGCGGCGAGCATCTCGATTCAGCCAATATCGCCGCCAAGCTCGACGGCAACCGCGTGCGCATCGAGCATGCGCACTTCACGGCCGGCAAGGCGTCCGCTGCCGTTTCCGGAATCTATCAGCGCGCTGCCGATGCCTGGACCAGCGGCAATCTTAAGGTCAAGCTCGAGAGCAACGGCTTCCCGGTAGGAAAGCTGCTCCGCTTTGGCCTTGCCGCCGATCTCCAGGTCCACGGCACGGCTGCGGCTCGCATCGCCAACGGAAAGATCGAGCCGACCAATGCCGACGGCGTTCTCACGTTCCGCCATATCGCATTCAACGGCGTTCCGCTCGGATCGGCGAAAGTAGTGGCATCGACCAGCGGCTCATCGGTCCAGGCCAAGCTTTCGGGCGAGATCCTCCACGCACCCGTCTCGGGAAAATTGCGCATCGAAGCCGCGCCGGGAGCTCCCGCCAAAGGCGAATTGCACCTCGGCCGCGCCGGTCTCGCGGAACTTGCCGAGCTGGTTCGCCCTGCCTCCGCCGGCCCGCTTCCGTTCTCCGGTTGGATGGAAGGCGGCATTACCTTCCATGGTCCGCTGGAGCACCCTGCCAAAATCGGGGCGCTGGCCCATATCGACCAACTTCAGGTCAGCGCGAAGCTTCCCGCCGAGGCCGGCGCAAAATCGAAGGATCTGGCGATTCGCAACGTCGGCTCGCTCGCCTTCGAAATCGAAAACGGAGTCGCCCACGTGCGCAGCTTCCATCTGGGCGGCGAAGATACCGGCATCGCCGTGCTGGGATCGATTCCCTGTTCGCCCGGCAAGCCCATGAACCTCACCGTCGGTGGTTCGGTCGGCTTGCGCATCTTTGAGCTTTTCGATCCTCGCGTCCGTGCCTCCGGCCAGTCGCTCGTCGCCGCAACCATTCACGGAGCGTTTTCCCAGCCCACCGTCGACGGCACGCTGGAAATCAAAAACGGGTCTTTCTTTCTTGACGGCGTGCCCAACGGCCTCACTTCGGTGAACGGCAAAGTGAGCTTCAATCGCAGCCGCGCCACCATCGATAAACTGACTGCCAAAAGCGGAGGAGGGAAGCTGAACCTGGGCGGATTCGTCAGCTTCGCAGGCGGCGGCCCGGTGGTTTACAACCTGCAGGCCTCGGCGCAGGACGTGCGCGTGCGGCCCGCGCCCAGCATGAGCATCACAGGCAACGGATCTCTGCGCCTCAGCGGCACCAGCGATAACAGCATCCTCGGCGGCACGGTCTCGGTTTCCCACATCGTTCTCAATCCGAACAGCGATTGGGAAGGCTTGCTGGCCTCCGCCTCCGCGCCCGTCCCCACGCCGGGCAATGCGAAAAACTTCATCACCGGATTACAGTTCGACGTGCACATCGTCAGCGCTTCCAATCTGCAGCTCAGCTCTTCGCTCGGCCGCGACTTGCAAACGCAGATGGATCTGCAATTGCGCGGCACGCCGAGTCAGCCGGTGCTGCTGGGCACGGTTTCGGCGAATCAGGGCGAATTGAAAATCTTCGGCACCAAATACACCATCAACCACGCCGACATCCATTTCACCAGCCCGGTCGAGATCGAGCCCGCCGTCGATCTCGACCTGCAGACCCAGGCGCACGGGATCACGGTCAACATTACCGTTGCGGGCACTTTGAACAAGCTGAACATCAACTACCGCTCGGACCCGCCTTTGCAGCCTCGCGACATTATCGCGCTGCTTGCCGTCGGCGAAACGCCCGGCACCGCCGCCCACGTCGCGAACACGCCCACTGCCTCCGAAACCGCGGCTTTGGAATCGAGCGCCAATACCGTCCTCGGCCAGGCCATCACGCCCGAATCCGGCCGGCTCTCAAAACTGTTCGGCATCACCAACATTAAGATCGACCCGCTGGCTCAGGGCAGCACCGTAACTCCGGAATCGAGGTTGACCATCCAGCAGCAGATTTCGCGCAACATTACGGTGACCTACGTGACCAACCTGGCGCAAACCTCCGAGCAGATCTTCCGCCTGGAATGGGCGCTGAGCCGGCAGTATTCGGTCGTCGCCGAGCGCGACGACAACGGCGAATTCGGCATCGACATTCTGTACAAGAAACGTTTCTGAAACTGGCCGAAGATACGGTTGAAAAAAGCCAAGCGCACCGCGATACGGCGTACGACTCATGCGGCTTTGATGCATCCGGCGCTGGTGGCGGGATCCAGGGTGGCGGGAAAAGCTTGGTCGAGAGAGGAAAGATCGAAATCGGGAGGCAGCATTTTGGCGATGGCGTCGCCAAGCTTCATTTCTTCGCGTTGTTTGCGGAGATTCGCGGTCGCTATTTGGACGGCGTGCTTTTCGGCTTTGCGCGATTCTTCGGCCTGGGCACGTTTTTGCGAAGCAAAGCCAATTTCGGCTAACAGCCGTGCTTTCTTGCGTTTCTGAAGCTCGGCGGACGCGCGCTGATAGGCGCGGTCATGCGCGGCGTGGTAACGCATGTAAAGTTCGAGGGGTTGAACCTCGACC
>DASVGP010000141.1:0-5245 GCA_036379475.1 Bryobacteraceae bacterium
GAAGTATACAGCGCAGGCGGTGATTCTTACGCCTCAACGCACTCACTCATCCATCTCCTCCATGCTTCAGCTCGGCGCGGGAGGCGCAGGCGGCGGATTGTCCGCGCTAAGCCTTCTGTACGGATTCGGGCGAAATCCATCCGATTTGTACATCGGGATTCTGAAGAGCCGTACGATCGCCGACGCGCTCATCGACAAATTCCACCTGAAGCAGGTGTACGGTGTCAGCACCTACTACAGGGCACGCAAAGACCTCGCTCGCAATACGACGATTGACGCCGGCAAGGACACGCTGATCCATATCGCGGTGGAGGACAGCGATCCGCGGCGCTCCGCGGATCTCGCGAATGCCTATGTCGCCGAACTATCGAAAGAAAACTCCGACGTTGCGCTTTCGGAAGCGAGACAACGGCGGATCTTCTTCCAGAAACAGCTCGCAAAAGAAAAGGACGCGCTGGGAGATGCGGAGATCGCGCTGCGAAACACCCAGCAAGTCACCGGGCTGCTTCAACCCGGCGGTCAGGCGGAGGCTCTGCTTCGCGCCACATCGCGACTGCATGCAGAGATTCTTGGGGTGCAGGCGGAGATGGCCGGAATGTCTACATACGCAACCAGTGCGAACCCCCGCTACGCGATGTTGAAAAGCGAGCTCGGTGCACTTCAAACGGAGCTGAGCAAATTGCAAACCGGGCCTCATGCCAAGGGCACACCGGAGATCCCTTTCGGCAGACTGCCCGAAGCGAGCCTGAAATATCTGCGCCGCTATCGAAACGTCAAGTACTACGAGACCCTTTATGAGATCCTCGCCAAGGAATACGAAGCAGCCAGACTCGATGAAGCGAAAGCAGCCCCGCGGGTTGAGGTAATCGACGAAGCTGTCACTCCGGAGCGGAAGAGTTGGCCGCCGCGAACCATTATCGTCATTCTGAGCATCACACTTTCCGTCCTCATTGCCGTGTTGTATTTCTTCACCAAGGAAAATACGTGGCGACACAACCGGTGACGTCTCGTTTGCGCAGCTTGAGCCCGCTTTCGCATCACCTGGCCGGCGATATCGCGGCGCTTTCTGTTGTCCAAGCGATTAATTACCTGGTCCCTTTGATCACGGTCCCCTATCTGGTGCGCGTACTCCAGCCCGCCCATTTCGGCTTGCTTTCGTTCGCGCAGGGCATTGTTCTCTTCTTTTCCTTTCTTACGGATTTCGGATTCGATTACAGCGCGACTCGCGCGATTGCCGCCGGCAGGAGGGATCCTGAATTGCTCTCCCGGATCTATTGGCCGACTCTGGCATCGAAACTGATTTTGCTTTGCTTCAGCGCCGCAGCCCTGTTTCTTTTGGCTGCCCATGTCCCTACAATGCGCCAGGCATCACCGCTGATCTATGCCAGTTTCCTCTATGTGATTGGAACGACGTTGTTTCCCATTTGGCTATTTCAAGGGACCGGCAACCTTCCTATCGCTGCTGTCCTCCTCGGCGCAGGAAGGCTGCTGACCGTACCTTTGCTGTTTCTCTTTGTACGGAATTCGCAAGACTATGTGATCGCCGGCGGTATACAGGCGAGCCTGGAAGTGACGGCAGGCATATTGGCTCTGCCGATCACTTTTAAGCGGTTGCGGGTGCGGTGGTACTGTCCGTCGTTTGCGGATATCGTGAAAACCTTCGCGGGAGGCTGGCCGCTGTTCGTTTCGGGAGCCGCGATTTACGCGTCCACAACCAGCATCACCGTCCTTCTTGGCTTTTTATCCGGTAATGAGCAGGTAGGTTATTACAGCGCCGCCGACAAAATGATAAAGGCGTGCATAGCTGCCTCCACTCCGATGGCAATGGCGCTGTATCCGCACATTGCGGCATTGAACGCGGAGTCCCGCGCATCTGCTCTACGAACGATCCGCAAAAGCCTTACTGCAACGGGGGGCATTATGCTGCTGGTTTCGCTTCTCGCGCTGATGCTTGCTCCCTATCTCTGCCCGCTGCTGCTCGGATCGTCCTTCGCGCCGTCTATCGCCATACTCCGGTTGCTTTCGCCCTTGCCGTTTCTATACGGGCTTATGGCTGTTCTTGGGTCGCAAACGATGGTCGTCTTCGGCATGGAACGAGAACTGGCGCGCCTGACCCTTCTGAGCGTGGCGATCACGTCTCCGGTTAGCATTGTGCTCATCCTCTTGTTCGGAGGAGCGGGAGCCGCAGTTTCCTCCGATATTCAAATGCTGCTTACGGTGGGGGCGATCATGCTCTTTCTCAGAGCAAACGGCTTATGCGTCTGGCGTGGGGATCGCCGACGGCTGACCCTCGTAGAGGACAAGGGCTAGCTTGGACCAGTGAATGCTTTCTCTCTCAATTCCAATATTGCGAACACGTATTTATATTTCCCGTCCAGAAGTTTGTTTGAAGCCCGGCTCGTGCCGGATAGGTCACAAATTCATCGCGATAGATCGCAACTTTCCGAATCAGGAAGAAAATGCTGAACGCAAAAGTCGGAAGCGCGTTGGCAAGGACGCGTGCTACAGGTTTTGGGAAGGGATAAAACTGAGCACCCCTGAATTGAACAAGCTCATATCCACCCGGAAAACAGGCGTTCAGAAAGGCGAGCGTATCGGCCTGGGAGAATGGTCTCACGTGCGCGGAACACACCTTGTGCTGAGTGGGTTGCTTTCCGGCCATTAGCAGAAATCGATTGTGAAGCGAGCAGATGTTGGGAACACCAAACAGAAAATGTCCGCCGATCCTCAAAGACCGGGTGACCTGGTGGAAAATCCAAAACACTTCCTTCGAGTGTTCGAGCACCTGGTTCGCGATGATGAGATCTGCCCAACCGTCGGCGACAGGAAGCGGCTCCCGCTCGATGTCTGCAACATAGATCTCATCGGCCTTACCAGCCAAAGCGCGCGCATAGTCTTTGCCGCCTTCGATGGCGATGAGTTGCGCTTGCGGATGATACCTGCGGACGATTCCCAAGTCACGTCCGGTTCCGGCTCCCAGATCTACCGCTACTCGCACGTCCTTCAGACCAGTAACAAAATCTTCGACCACCTGTGGGCCGTAGGTCTCACTCTGATCAGTGAATCGGCCCAACCAATGTGATCCGCCAGCACTAGCGAACAAGGGTTTCATCTGTTCAGAGTCTTCCAAAGCTTGATCGATCATCATAAACAGGATCTGTCCCCCGAATTGTTTAGAGATTGTGAAACTATCGTAAATGGCCTTTTGCGCTGAGACGATGTCCTGACCAACGAGTCAATTGGCCTATGTGTTTGCAATACTTTCACAGCTCCGGAACACACCCGCGCCTGTTCTGACCGTACAGTAGCTATGAGATGGCAGCGCGTGCCGAGCCTCACTCCCGGAGCTTCGTTTGAAGAGCGCAACGGCTATTCTCGCCGACGCCCGATGGATCGGTCCTCACGGCATCGGACGCTTTGCCGCCAACGTTCTCTCCCGTTTGCCGGCACACTCGCAATTGCGCTCCGGCCCTCGGCATCTTTCCTTTGTTGATCCCATTTGGCTGAGTTACCAGATAGCCCGGCATCGACCCGAGGTCTTTTTCTCTCCCGGTTTCAGCTTGCCCGCCGTAAGTCTCGCGCCTCTCGTCTTCACCATTTACGATTTAATCCCCATCCAGCTTCCCACCGACTCTCTCTCCTCTACTTGCACCCGTAAGCTCTACTTCCACACGATCGTCAAACGGGCTGCCCGGCGCGCCTACCGCGTGCTTACCGTCTCCGAACACTCCCGCAGCGAGCTGCTGCAATGGACCGGTCTCCACTCCGATGCGATCGTCAACGTGGGCGCTGGTGTTGACCGCATGTTTCAGCCCACCGGCAAGCGTCACGAGCCCGGATTCGACTACATCCTGTACGTCGGGAATTTTAAGCCCCATAAGAATATTGACCGCCTGCTGGAAGCGTTCGCGAAGCTCCCCGATCCTGCGATCCATCTGCTGCTCACCGGATGCGGCCCGCCCCGCCTGCTAGGGCTTGTGAAGTCGTTGGGCCTGGACCGGCGCGTGCAATTTACCGGCTGTGTCGACGACCTCCGGCTTGCGGAGCTCTATCGCGGCGCGATTCTCGTCGTGCTTCCCAGCTTGAGGGAAGGTTTCGGCCTTCCGCCGCTCGAAGCCATGGCCTGCGGAACTCCTGTCGTGGTCTCGCGCGCGGCCGCACTCCCCGAGGTGGTCGGCGACGCAGGCGTCTTTGTCGATCCTCTTGATATCGCGGATATCCGCCGTGGTTTGGAACGCGCCCTAACCGATTCCGATTTGCGCCGCAAGCTGATTGCGGCAGGACGGCTCCGGGCCGCAATGTTCCGCTGGGAGGACGTCGCCCGCAGGGTAGCCGATGTCCTCGGCGTCGCCTGTCCCGAATATGCGAGCGCCGCGGTTTCTCAGTCCTAAGCCGCTATGTCAAATCAGGAACTACGGCAGCGCTTCGGCCGCCTTCCATCGCGCGCCGTTCAGTTGGCCGAATGGCAGCTTTCGCATTTCCTCCTGCACCGTGCTCCCTGGACCCGCAATCGGTTTAACCAGCGATACCAGGCACTCTGCTTCGGGGATTACAAACACTTGAGGCACGGCAATCCAGAGGTCGCGGAGAGTCTCTGGATGGAACACAACCTGCACCCCGGGGCGACGATGGTGGATGTAGGGGCAAATCACGGAATCATCTCGTTGGAATGCTCTCTGTTTGTGGGCCACGCAGGAAAAATTCACGCTTTCGAGCCCTCGCCTGCCGTTCGCGAGCGCCTCCGCTGGCACCTCGATATCAACCATATTCAAAACGTCTCGTTGTTCGGTGCTGCGGTCGGACAATGCTGCGGCCGTGCTCGCCTTCATATCTATGACCGGGCAACCGGATGGTCGGCGTTGTCCAACTCCGGCCGTCCCGCGGATCGTGTCATCGAGGTAGACACCGTGTCGCTCGATCAGCACTGCTGTACCCATGCCATCGCTTCTTTGGACCTCCTTAAGCTCGACATTGAAGGGCACGAGCTCTTCGCTTTGCGCGGAGCCCGTCAACTCCTGGCCGAAAAGAGAATCGCCGCTGTTCTATTCGAAGTCGGCGAGCGCACCTGCCGCAATGCCGGTGTCGAACCACAAGAGCTTCTCAACGAGCTTCAAAGCGTTGGCTATGCTGTCTATTCGATCACGGCCGATGGCAGCGTTGGAGAGCCGGTGACCCGAGTTTCGCCAGTTGTCCGGACTCAGAACTTCCTTGCCTTCCCCGTTTAACTCGCTCTCTCACCGGTGCG
>DASVGP010000142.1:0-26702 GCA_036379475.1 Bryobacteraceae bacterium
ACAGAATGATGTCGTTGTGGGCGTGCAGGAAGACCTCGATCTGCACACCATCGCGCTGAGCCTCGGAAAGGTAAGCACTTCTATCCAAGTACAGGCTGCGGCGGCGCACGTGCAAACCGCCACTTCCAACCACAATTTTCAGATCGATCTAAAACAGATACAAAATCTGCCTCTCCAAGGCCGCAATTTCGAAGGCATCATCAAGGACCAGCCGGGAGTGCAGGACTTAGGCACGCACAACACGCGCGGCTGGGGATCGACAGATGCTACGGTCAACGGCGGCAAGCAAGGCCAGGTACTGGTCACCTTCGACGGCTCCGCCGCTCAGGATAGCGGCGCTCCCGGCCTGACTACCTATCAGGCTCCGAGCATTGCCGCAATCGGGCACGTGACGCTGCTCACAGGCAATTATGATGCCGAGTACGGCTCGCGCAATGGCGGCCAGGTGAATATAACCACCAAGAGCGGCACCCCGCATTTTCACGGAGAAGCGTATTACTACTTCAGAAATGAAGACTTAAACGCGAACGAATTTTTTAACAACCTCGAAGGCCTGCCGACGCCCCGGTACCGTTACAACAACCCGGGTGGCACGCTGGGCGGCCCTATACCTACTTGGCTGATCCCCGGGGTTAGCTTCAACAAGAACCGCAACCGTCTCTTCTTTTTCTTTTCTTACGATTACCTGCTTAACAAACAGACCTCGGACACGAACGATTACACCATGCCGACCGCGCTTGAGCGCCAGGGCGATTTTTCGCAGAGCGCCAACGCCGATGGATCGCCGATCATCATCCGAAATCCCGCGACCGGAGCGCCCTTCGCCGGTGACAAGATTCCTGTCAACCAGCTCAGCCCGATTGGAACGGCCATGCTGGACCGCTTTCCGCTGCCGAACGCCGTGGATCCGACCGGGCTGCGACAGTACAATTATCAGTTCGTCCCGCACAATTCCAATCCGCGCATCGACGAAATTCTCCGGGTGGACTACGCTATTTCAGAAAAAAACACCATGTTCGTGCGCCTGCTGAAAGATTGGCAGGATGAATCGGGAAACGGCGCCATTCTCGGCGCTTTGGGCGATGGCTGGGGCCAGTTCCCGCACAGCTATCACATCCCATCGCGGGGCATCGCCGGCACTTTCATTCATGTGTTCAGCCCCACCCTCGTCAACGAGCTGACCTATGGCTGGAACTACGCTCACCAGGGAAATTACGCGACCAATCAACAGCTCTACAATGCCAGCCTGCTTCCGCTCACCTCCAACGGGCAGGCGCTGAATTTACCCAGCATTTTCGGGCCGGGGCCCAATACACTGAACCTCGACCCAAATGTTCGGTTCGAATTGCCTAACGGCTTTAGCGCCCAATCCGCCCCGGCCGCCATTCCCAATCTGCCGGCGTTCGGATTCGACAGCCGCTGGCCGTTTGATGGCACGGATTCGCTCCAGACCCTGACCAACAACATAACCTGGGTCAAAGGCACTCACACCATCATGGCCGGATTCCGCTGGGAGCATGATGCCCGCAACGTGAGTGTCTACTCGACTTATGGAACGGAGGGCACTTACTATTTTGGTTCGGATCTCGGTAATCCGGTAGATACAGGCAACCCGTTCGCGAATGCCGCCTACGGAAGCGTCTATGCTTACGGCCAGGACAACCGGAAGCAAACCAATCACGCGCGCTATAACCAATACGAGTGGTTTCTGCAGGACACCTGGAAGGTGACACCTCAGTTCACAGTGGATTATGGCATGCGATTCCAGTGGCTGGGGCCCTTGTATTCCGTAGGCGCGACATTAGGGCTTTTCAACACCTCGAAATATAGTCCGGCAACCGTGGGCCAACTCCTCTACCCCTACTGCACCGTGGCCGTGCCGGCAGGAGGCTCCTGCGCTTCAGCGGACAAGCGGTCCATCAATCCGACCAGCGGTGCAATCTATCCGTATGTGCTTCAAGGCACCTTTGACCCCGCAACTTATCCGGCGGGAGGCGTCCCCTTCTCGGGCATCGAACAGTATAAGACGAATCTGTGGAACGCGCCGCCGATTCAATACAACCCGCGAATCGGTTTCGCCTGGGACGTTTTTGGTAACGGCATGACGGCAATTCGTGGAGGCTTCGGTATTTTCCACGGCCGCTATGCTGGCGTCGATACGATCGGCGCCAGCGGTGTAGGCACCGGGCCGATGGCCGCCCCGCCTTTCTTCCAGGCGCCCATCATCCTAAACCAGACCATTGCAGACTTGAGCTCTTCCCCGCTGGTGTTCACCCCGCAGAATACCAACGGAGGGTCGCTAAATTATAAGCCGCCGGAGACTTACGACTGGAATTTCACCATCGAGCAGCAGCTCGGCAAGAGTATGCTTTTGAGCGTCGGCTACATCGGCAATGTCGCGCACCATCAGTGGGACCAAAGCCACATGGATTTCAATGCCGTGCCACCGCTGACAACCTGGACCCCCGCAGGCGGTGCTAATCCGAAGTATCTCGATCCCACCAGCGGCAACGGCGGAACAGCGGGCTTTTACTCTACTAACCTGATCCGGGCGCTTTCGGGTGGATATCAGGGATGGGGTCAAATTTTGACGTTCACTCAGGTCGGCGAGTCGATGTATGATGCCTTGCAGGTTTCGCTGACGCGCCGCATGAGCAGCAGACTGCTCTTTGGTGTCAATTACACATGGTCGAAAACTCTGGCTTACTCGCGCTATCAGTGGACGCCCGATCAACTCAACAAAAATGTTACTTCCAACCGGCCTCAGGCAGTGAACTTCCACTTTTCTTACGCGGTTCCCAACGGCAGCAGGTTCTGGAGCAACGCCTTTACCAAGGCGGTACTCGACGATTGGAACGTGTCAGGCGTCGGTACCATCTATTTCGGAGAGCCTTTGACCGTCACCTGCTCCCCCGTGAATTCGCCGCCTGAGTACTGGACCGGAACGCCGACCGGAGGGCTTCCCTTCCGCTGTCAGCAGAGCGGTCCGCTCTGGCTGTCCTCGGGGGCAACACCCGGGTCGGTCGGCTCCACTGCCGACCCCAGCCTCTGGTACCCGTTCAATGCCGCGAGTTTTGCCCTGCCCCCGGCTAGTTCGCTCGGTATCGGAAATACGCCGCCAACGCTGACCTACGGACCGGGAGAGTTCGACCTCGACCTGACACTTTACAAGGAATTTCATCTCGGCGAAACCCGAGTCTTCTCATTCGGAGCTCAGGCGTTCAATGCCATTAACCACTTCAACCCCTCCAATCCCAATAGCGAGCTCGATCTCGACTTTAAGACCGGCGCCAATACCAACAGCGCGTTTGGTGCTATCCAAAGCGCACAGATCGAAGCCCGGCATATGGCGCTCTTTGCGAGGTTCCAGTTCTGATGCGATCTGTGCTAATCAAAGGTTTTACATGCGAATACTAAAACTCTCCCTCGCGGTGCTCGCTCTTTGCGGCATGCTGTGCGCCGCCGAATGGACCACCGACGGCGGCAACTCGAAGCGCACCGGTTGGCAGAAAAACGAGCACATCCTCACCAAAAATAACGTCAAGAACCTGAAGATTCTCTGGAAGATCAAGACCGGCAATCAGCCGAGAGCGCTGCATTCGATGATGCCTGCCGTGATCGCCGATAACGTCAAGACCGACAGCGGCCCTAAACAGATTGCGATTGTCGCGGGCATCTCCGATAACTTATACGCCATCGATGTCAAAACCGGCACGATTATTTGGAAGAAGCACTTCACCTACGCCCCGGTCAAGCACAAACACAACTTTTTCGACCAATCCAACACTCCCCCGCGCCACCTCGGCTTTCTTGGCCCTGGCGGCAGCAGCGACGTTCCCGTAATCGGCCCGCCCGATGCGCGGGGCAGACGGCCAGTCTACTTTGTCGATGGCGGCGGCACGATGCACACGCTGAGCGCCGCCGACGGAGAAGACCTGAAACCTCCATTCAAGTTCGCCACCGGAAAAGGCTGGGCGCTGAACCTGGTGAACGGCACCATCTGGATGCCGCACGGCGGCACCAAGATCTCGGCCGTGAGGCTGGACGATCCCTCGCATGTCATGAGCTCGACTGACGGCTCCGGCGGTATGTGGGGCCTGCGCGGCGTCTCCGTCGATTCAACTGGAACCGCATGGACCACCACCGGCGACGGAATCTACGATCCCTCCAACGGCAAGCTCGCCAATGGCATTGTTGGCTTTCATCTTGTCGATGGCCAAATGAAAGTGAAGGACTGGTATGTCCCCACCGACTGGAAATGGATAAGAAAACGCGATCTGGACCCGAATAACACGCCGGCGATTTTCACTTACAAAGGCCGCGAGCTGATGGTCGCTTCCGGCAAGGAATGCCGTCTCTTCTTACTGGACCCGAGGTCGCCCGGCGGCGCCAACCACCAGACTCCGCTGTACCGCTCGCCTCTGTTTTGCAACGATCAGGTGGACTTCCAGAATGTTGGTAGTTGGGGCGGAATCACCACCTGGGTAGATGCCAATGGCACGCGCTGGATCCTGGCGCCGTTCTGGGGCCCTCCCTCGATTCATACGAAATATCCCATCGTGAACACGCCCGTATCCAGGCAAGGCGGTATCGCCGCATTCAAGCTGGAAGAGAATAACGGGAAATGGCGGCTGGTGCCGGCCTGGGTTTCCCCCAATATGGACCGCGCTTATCCACCAATAGTCGCTAATGGCGTGGTCTACGCCTTTGGCAGCGGCGAATCGACCCAGCAGGCCTGGCCCATCATTGGGCTGGATTTCGATTCTTCCATACGTGCTAAACATTCGACACATGCGACTCTGTATGCGTTGGATGCAGAGACCGGGAAAGAGTTGTATTCGAGCGGAGACCAGATTAAAACATTCACCCATTTCACCGAGTTAGCGGTCGCCAACGGGAGGATCTATCTCGGAACTTATGACGGAACGGAATATTGTTTTGGATTGCCGAGGCACTAATATGAATAAGATTTCGTTTGCAGTTCTCACTGGGCTACTCGGCTCCTGTCTGGCGAACGCGCAGATCCATCCCATTAGCTGGGATGCCTGGGGCGGCGGCCCACAGCGCAGCGGCTGGGAAAAAACCGACATTAGGCTGGCGAAAGATAACGCAAAGGATATCCAGCTTCTCTGGAAGAGAAAATTGGACAACGGGCCAATCGGAAAGCGAGAACTACTGCCGCCGATCGTCCTGGGCAATCTGATTTCTTACCAGGGATTCAAGGAGCTGGCGATGGTCGCCGGCAGCTCCGGTAACATCTGGGCCATCGATGCAGACCTGAACCGGGTGTTTTGGAAACGGCATCTCGATACCGTGACTTCCATCGATCCTACCCCCGATTGCCCTGGCGGCCTGACATCTGCGCCCGCACTGATGCCTCCCAGATCCATCTTCGGCGGAGGCCCCTACCACCGCCCGAAACCGGGCGCGATTCGCCAGGCTCCCATCTACGCGGTCTCGAACGATGGCATGCTTCACCGATTGAATCCTTCTACCGGCGACGATCTGTATCCCGCGGTGAGTTTCCTGCCGGCCAACGCCAAAGCTTCGAGTCTGGCTGCGTTCGATGATGTCCTCTACACCACGACCAGCGGCAGCTGCAATGGTGCGCCCAACGCCGTTTGGGCCATCGACATGAGCGGCAATCCTGAAAAGGTAAGCGGAAAGGTCGCTTCCTTTGTCACTAAGGGCGGAGAACCGGTGGGCCTCGGCGGTCCCGTAGTCGCCGGCGATGGAACCGTGTACGTGCAGACCAGCGACGGCAAAGTGGATGCACTCACTGCAAAGACGTTGCAGCCGAAAGGCTATTTCGAGATCCCCAGCGGAGCGGCAGACGTGACACCTGCGGTGTTGGATTTCCAGGCACACCAGTTGATCGTTTCCGCGAGCAAAGACGGCCGCCTGTATTTGCTGAACTCGCAATCCTTCGCCGGAGAGCATACGGCGGATCTGGACCGGACCCAACCGCTCTCCTCCGACGGTATCTCGGGAGCATTCGCAACCTGGATAGACCCCGACTCCGGCACGCACTGGATCTTCGCATCGGTCGAAGGATCGGTAGAAGGCGCCAACGCTCCGCACGGCGCGATCGTTGCGTTTCAAGTCGAAGAGCAGAACGGTAGACCGGCGCTGAAGCGGGCGTGGGTTGCCCCCATGGATTCGCCTGTGCCTCCCGTAATCACCAAAGGCATCGTGTTCGCACTGGCCACTGGTCCGCAGAGCCATGCCACGCTCTATGCGCTCGACGCTACCACCGGGAAGCAGCTATACTCGACGGGCGATCAGGTAACCGCGCCAGGCGACGCCACCGGCATCACCGTTGCCAACGGACGCGTGTACTTTGCAACCACCGATAACACAGTCTGGCAGTTTGGAATTTTTCTGGAACATTAGGCCTGGAGCATAAGTAATGATGAATAGAAAAATGACGACGCCGGCCGTTGCGGCCGCCGGGCTCCTGGTTCTCGCGGTATGGGTTTCTCGGCCGTCTAATGCCCAGCGCCCTGCCGGGCACGCACCGGCTCACCACCGACATTTCGGCTTCACTCAGCCCGATCCCATCAACTTCAACGACCACGCCGGCTGGACCTCCATCTTCGACGGCAAAGATCTGAAGGGGTGGAGCGGAGATACACATTATTGGCACGTCGAGAACGGCGCCATCACGGTCGAATCCACTTGCGAAAAGCCAACGGGAACGATTTATCTCGTTTGGCAGGGCGGCCACCCGGCGAATTTCAAGCTAAAGCTGGAGATGAAGGGCCAAGGCGCGAACGTGAACAGCGGCATTCAGTATCGCGGCGCGATTCAGAAACCGAAGCCGGCGCCCGCTTCCGCCAGGAGACATCCGAGCGGCGCTTGTCCCGACGGCCACCCGCGCGGCACGCCGCCGAGCAGGGCCTCGCAGGCAAAATGGGACATGATGGGCCCTCAGTTCGATTTCGACGGAAGAAACAACTTCACCGGCCAATTCTATGAACAGGGGACCGGACGCGGTATTATCGCCTGGAGAGGCCAGGTCGTACAGACCGAACAGGACCAGCATCCGAGGCTGCTTGCGATGCTGGGAAATCCTAAGGCTTTGGGCGGATTCGTCAACATTGACGGCTGGAACCAGTTACTGCTCATCGCACGCGGCCACCAGATGACGCATATCCTTAATGGTCATGTCATGTCTATTCTGTTTGATGACGATCCTACTTACTTTAGAAAAAGCGGCCTGATCGGCTTCGAGATCGAGGGCACCGGCAAGGTTAGTATCCGCGACATTTGGATCAAGAAGCTGCCATGAGACTCGCGGTTTTCGCTTCGATCGGTGTTACTCTCCTTGCTGGAACCGTGAAGGCAGATTTACCTCCCGGGCCGGGAAGAGCGGTAGTGGAAAGAGTTTGCAGTCAGTGCCATTCCGCCAACCGGGTGGCGACTCTCCATCAAGATAAGCAGGCATGGGAGAATACCATCTCCAAAATGGCACAGATGGGGGCGCAAGGTTCCGAGCAGGATTTCTATACGATTCTGGCTTATGTAACGAAGAACTTCGGCCCGCTGGTGAATGTGAATAAGGCAACTGCCGGCGTCCTGGAATCCAGGCTGGGTCTCACCGAGCCCGAAGCGGAAGCCATCGTTCAGTACCGATCAAAGAAAGGCGATTTCAAGACGTTAAACGATCTTCGGAAAGTGCCCGGGCTGGATTTTAAGAAGATTGAGGCGAAAAAGTCCAGCATCGTCTTCGGCGCCCCATGATAGAAACCGATTTTCACCATCGCCGTGCCATGCGGCTCGAGAACGATCTGGTCCGCGTGACCGTAACCACCGAAGGCGGCCATATCGCCGAAATACTCGATAAGTCGGCTGGCGTAAATCCATTATGGATTCCACCTTGGCCCTCCATCGAAGTGAGTTCTTACTCTCCGGAGAAGCATCCCGAGTACGGGGAAGGTCCGGAGCGAAAATTACTGAGTGGAATCATGGGCCACAATCTTTGCCTAGGTTGGTTTGGCCCGCCGTCGGAGCAAGAGCAGGAGGCCGGGCTCAGCACGCACGGTGAGGCCGGACTGGTTGCCTGGGATTTCGCTTCCCTGCCCGATGGATTGATCGCACACTGTACACTTCCGGTTGCTCAACTAGCCTTCGAACGCCAGATCCGCCTGGAAGGAAACGCGGTTCTTTTTGAGGAGCAGGTGCAAAATCTCTCGCCCTTGGATCAACCGATTGCCTGGACGCAGCACGTGACCTTGGGACCTCCGTTTTTGGAATACGGCCGAACCCAGTTTCGCTTTCCTGCAACCCACGCGCAACCGGCCTGGGCCGGTTATACGGCGCACCTTATGGACCGGGGGCAAAATCCCGCCTGGTTTTTTGCACGCTCGCCGGATTCCGGGGCTTGCATTGGCTATGTCTGGGACCGGGAAGATTTTCCCTGGCTAGGCATTTGGGAGGAAAACTGCGGCAGGACCGAAGCGCCCTGGAACGGACGGACGGTCGCGCGCGGAATGGAATTCGGCGCGTCGCCGTTTCCCGAACCTCGCAAAGAGATGATCGAGCGGCATAAGCTCTTCGATACGCCTTGTTATCGCTGGATCGGAGCCAAGAGCACACTGCGCGCTCGTTACCGCGCTGTCATCGCCAGGACTTCTGCCATTCCCGAAACACCGGAGCAACTCTATTCGTATGTCTAACAAGAATGTCATTTCCGAAGCACTTACCACGGGCGAAGGCGTAGTTCGTCTGGCTCCTTGCTGGGTGCCGCGTTCCTTCCTGATGCCGGGCGGCCGGCTGAAACTCGATCCGCGCGATCTGTATGCGCTGGGCGCCCACCGCGGCGGCATCGACGAACGCTGGTTTTCTTCCACCACCAAAGCCGCCAACGGCCCGCTCACCGCCGAAGACGAGGGACTCAGTTACATCGAGTTTCAGGGCAAGAAAGCGCTGCTGAAAGAAGCCATCGAGACCGTTGGAGACCGTTTCCTCGGTTCAGAAGTCATGCAGCGCTACGGTGGTTGGAATTTCTTTTGCAAGTTCTTCGACAACCTCGGCCCCATCCCTCACCACATGCATCAGACAGACGAATTCGCCGCGCGTGTCGGGCAAAAGGGGAAGCCGGAAGCTTATTATTTCCCTCCGCAGTATAACTTCAAAGATAATAACTTCCCCTATACCTTTATGGGCCTGAATCCAGGCGTATCGAAAGACGCCGTCCGGCGCTGCCTTGAACGCTGGAGCGAGGGCGACAACGGCATCTTATACCTCTCCCGCGCTTATAAACTGGAGCCGGGGACCGGCTGGCAGGTTGATCCCGGAATTCTGCACGCGCCCGGATCTTTAGTAACTTACGAACCTCAGAGAAACTCCGACGTTTTTTCGATGTTTCAATCTTTGGTCGAAGGCCGTGCAGTACCGCGGGAGCTGCTGGTGAAGGATGTTCCCAAGGAGCACCATAACGACTTCGATTATCTGATCGACATGCTGGACTGGCCAGCCAACACCGATCCGCAATACTCTGAACATCGCCTCTTCCATCCCACCCCGGTACGCAAGCCTGAGGAAATGGAAGAGAGTGGTTACTGCGAAAAGTGGGTGGTCTATTCCACGCCGCACTATTCAGCCAAAGAACTGACGGTTTTTCCGCGCCGGTCGGTGACGATCCGCGATGCCGCCGCTTACGGTCTGATCCTGACGCAAGGATATGGCACGTTCGGCAAACACGAAGTAGAAACACCGAGCTTGATCCGCTACGGCCAAATGACTCGCGACGAATTATTCGTCACCGCGGCGGCGGCCTCCCAAGGCGTTTCGATTACAAATAAAAGCGAGACGGAGAACCTGGTGATGTTGAAGCACTTTGGGCCGGGGAATCCGGAAGCTCCGCTGCGGAGCTGAAGCCCGGCTCTGCGGTTAGAAGACCTGGTTCGAGCCGGAGAGCGCCAGCCGGGCTTGCCAGAACCGGGGATCGAAATCAAGAGCGCGCTGAAAATCGCTTCTGGCGTTTTCCTGGTTGCCGCGGTAGCGTTCCGCCAAGCCGGCCACGAAGTAGTCATAGGCGCCGGCCTGAGGCTGCTTCGCTCCTTCGATGCAACGCTCCAGAATCTGTTGCGCCGCCGCGGATCTTTGAAGCTTGTCGAGAGCCAGCGCCGAATAGACCGCCGCAATACCGTTCGCGCCGTATGCGGTTTGGGCTGCACGCTTCCACGCGCTTTGCGCTTCAGCAGCCTTGCCGCCTGCGTTGAGAGCCACTCCCAAAGCATAGAGTTGTTGTGCCTGCTCGGGTTTGTCGGGTTTGCCCACGCCTAGATTTTTCGGATACTCCAGGGCTTGGCGGAAGACCTGCGCTGCCGCCTGCGGGCGATGCTCGCGAAGCGCCTGATAGCCCTTCCCTATGCTGGCGGCGACAAACAGGTTGTGGATTCCCACGGCTCCTTCCCATGGTTTGAACTGGTGCTGCGACAACTCGGATAGGGCTTGATCGAATTTCAATTGCTCGATGAGGAACAAGATATAACGAGCGCGCACGATATCGTGGCTCATCACCGGAGCGGGCGTGCTTGCAAACAATTTGGCGCGTGCGGACACATTCCCAGCTTGCGCATAAATTTCATCCAGCGCGGGATAAAGGCGATAATCGGTGGGCTGGAGATGAATGGCGCGCGTAAAGAAAACTGCAGCACCGGATAGATCCCCCTTGATACGCCAATCATAGACGCCCAGGTTGCGCAGCAGCACCGGGTTGTCAAATCCCTCGTTCACCCCTTTGGACCAGAGCGCCGCGGCCTTTTGATAGCGCCCATGAGCGAAAAGAAAATTGCCGAGGGCGTATTGAGCGCAAGAGTCCACGGGATCGCGGGCAATTGCGTGTTTCAGCAGTAAGGCGTCGGAGACACGATTAGGAAAAAACGAAGTGCAGGACGGCGCCTTCGCTCCCAGATCGTAATACGCCATCGCGGGGACCTGTTTTGCCGGCAGTTCCTGCATGGCGAGGCGGAGGATGGCATGGGAAGAGGAAGAATCTCCCAAATCGCGGTACCACGCGGCGATCGCGATGTAGTTCTCTGGGTCAACGCCGACGATCTTGGTCCAGTCTTCCGATGATGTTTTTGTCTCCTCCCATTGTTCGGCCAGCGCGTAGGGCAGCAGCGGCATTTTTTCAATGGCCTGTGCCGAGGCTTTTTGGGCCGCAGCGGTATGTCCGGCAAGACGCTCGGCGACGGCTAAATCCGCGAGCACCAGAGCATCGCCGCGGTTGTAACTGAGCGCGCGCCATAGCAAGGCGGCGGCTTGGGAATATTCCTTTTGCCGGATGGCGATCTGGCCGAGTTCCGCAAACGCCCGAGCCGGCCGGCCGCCATAATGAACCGACTTCCAGAATGCATCCTGCGCCAAAGTCAGCCGGCCCGCGGCGCGATCGATAACTCCCGCGAGATATTGAGTATCAGGATCTTCGTCGTTGCGCGCTAACGCCCGGGTTATGAGCGATTCAGCCTTTTGTAGATCGGCAGCGAGATAACTATATTGAGCCTCTTTGCGCAGAGCCGGGATGTAATCCGGATCGCGCCTCAGAGCCTCTCGATAGACCTTCCGCGCGGCTTGCAGCTTGCCTTGCTTTTCCAGAAATAGCCCGTGGAGATAGACCTGGTTCAAAGGGGTCTTCGGGGTGTAGGAAATTTGATGACGCAGACGAGTTCCAGCCTTGGGAACAAAATCCGGATTGCCGTCTGCCGGCTGGGCCGCGGACCAGTGCAGGATGGCCCGGCCATGCGCGGATCGAATTTGCACGCTAAGTCCCTTTCGCGCTGCATCCACGCTGCGAATCGGAACGCTGAACGTGCTGGGTTCGAGAGGCGAAAAATGAAGCTGTCGAAACATGCGCAGCGGCTTAGTTCCGATCTTCACCGTCATCGTGGCGCCGCTGATATCGACGACGGGGCTGACGATCAGTTTTACCGCACCCTCCCCGTAAACGGCATTCAGCGCCAGCTCATTGTCGGCTTCTACAAAACCGCCGTCCAGTCCGCGAACCGGATACCAATATTCGGTCCAGGTTTCCACTCTGCGCGGCGGCATCAACTCGCGATAACCCTGGGTGGGGAAACGCCCGCTTTGAATCTCGCAGTAGGGTCCGTCGTTGTCGGAAAGAATATGCGCCCAGATCATGCCGCTCGGCGCGGTGCCCCACGTCCACACCTTCTTGCCCGGATCCTCCCGAAAATTCGCCACGTGGACCACTCCGTAGTTGGCCTGGTGATAGTAAATGCCAAAAAAGTTCCGGTGGGAATCGCGGGCAAAAATCGCCAGCGCATGCGGATCGTTCTTATACCAGCTCCGGTTGACGCCTTGCCACACGGGCCAGCTCTGGACTACGGCAAACGGATCGTCGGAAATAGTTTCGCGCATGGGATAGATATATTGCATGTCGTCCGAGGCTTTGACCGCCGCATTGGCCCAGAAGAGATACAGGTGTGGAAGCGGTGTCGGATTAAAAAGCGTGACCCGCTGCTCGATCCGTGCCGTATCGGGCCGCAACGTCAGCGCCACTTCCCAGTGCATGTTCGAAACCCAATCGATTGCGCCCACGGTTGCCGTGGCGCTGCCGTCGGGATTGTGCTTTAAAGAAGACTCCACCGGCGAGACCGTCACGTCCGTATGCGCAAAGGGAAAACTGAATTCGATGCCGCCGGAGATCCAGGCTCCGCGCGGTCCGATGAGGCCGTATTTGACCACATGGTTGCGGTAGAGCACTTCGCGCTGGTCCGCCTTGTCGTAAATCGAATAGAGATGGCCGCCGAGCTGCGGAAGAATGGTCAGTTTCAGATATTTGTTTTCCAGAAAGATCGCCCGGTAGGTCTTGGGAGCCAGACGGTTGGTGAGATCGTCGAGCATCGTGTAGGGATAGACCGGACTGCTGTGCAGCAAGGGAAATGCGGGAGCGGGATCCGCCGTGCCGAGCAGATAAGTGGGGATGCTAATCGTGCCTTCCCAAGCCCGCACCTCCGCCTGCATTTGCAACGGCAGGAGGATGGATAGGAGCAGCAGGAAGTGGGTAGAAAGGGTCTTCATGAACTTAAGCGATATCGATCTTTTCCTATCATGTCTCGTTTGAGCGGACGAACAGCAGCGAGATCAGCCGCTTTTCGTCGGCGACTTCACGGATGCAGGTGCGCGCACAACGATATCCGCGGACATCGAACGCACTCGGCAATTCGCCACGCGGCACGAGTTTTGGCTGAGCCGCCTCAAAAGCTGCGGCCATGGAAGCCGGAATAACTCGCCCCGGCGTTACTGCGGAGGTCATTCCGGCTGGATTTTCCTGGATGACTATTCCGCAAGCCGCCGGCCGAAGCGCAGTGATCGCTTCGACGCCTTTGCGCCAATCGATCTGCTCCAACAACAGCACCGCGAGCAGAAAATCCGGCCCTTCCGGGAGCGCCGTTTGTTCGATGTCGTCCGCGAAGATGAGTGCCCGGATACCCTGCCTGAACAGGCGTCCTCGCAGCCGCGCGAGGAACTTCGGATTCAGGTCGGTGCAGATCAGTTCGAATGGGTGGAACAGATCAGGGCTCAGAAAGTCGAACATCTGGCCGGTACCCGCTCCGGCGACTACCAGGCGGCTTCCCGTTGGCAAATCGGCATCTCGAATCAGTTCGGCGGTAAGCACCGCCACGGCTTGAGCCTGGCCCACCGCGGCCATATGTTCGTCGTAATCTTCGCCGGTCAGGATTTGCGTCCAGGCCCGGCGTAAGCTGAAATCCTTTTGCAAAGTAGAATCGTAGCGTGGTTTCAACCCGTAAAGGTTTCGCTGCAACGTGAACGGCATACCAGATGGCAGGAAGCGGTGCACCTGGGCCGGCGGCGATGCGCTCATGCAGGCGTATCACGATCGCGAATGGGGCGTTCCGCTGCACGACGACGACGCGCTGTTCGAACTGCTCATCCTGGAGGGCGCGCAGGCGGGATTGAGCTGGTCCACTATTCTCAAGAAACGCGAAGCATACCGCGCGGCCTTCCATAACTTTGATGCCCGCAAGATCGCCCGCTACCGGGAACCGAAAATCGCCGCCTTGCTGGCGAATCCGGGCATCGTGCGCAACCAACTGAAAATTCGCGCGGCGGTGCGCAATGCACAGGCGTTTCTCGCCGTGCAAAAGGAGTTCGGCAGCTTCGATTCTTACCTGTGGGCATTCGTCGGAGGCCGCCCGCTGCAAAACCGCCGCGAGCGCATGGCGGATGTTCCGGCCCGCACGGCGCAATCGGACGCTTTAAGCAAGGACCTTCGCAAACGCGGCTTTGCGTTCGTAGGTTCGTCTATTTGTTACGCCTTCATGCAGGCTTCGGGCATGGTCAACGACCATCTGACAACCTGCTTCCGATATCGCGAACTGTGATGTAAGTAGCGGCGAGGCTGCTTCTCCGGAGTCGTGTTCGTCACAGCGCGGCGCACAAAAATTTTCTCCTTATGATTGTTGCGCTTACGCCGACTCCTTGCACTCCATCGCTCTGCTGAACCTGCTAAAAGTCAGTCAGGCGATTTCATGGAATATCAATATTACCGCTCGATTACTGTTGACCATACAAAAGTTCCAAATACCGATCAAGTCGATTTTCCTGTGTTGGTGAAGGCGATCGATGCTTCACTTGCGACGGTGGAGAACGGCGGCCATGTCCGGAATGCGAACGGCTACGATCTCGTATTTGCCACCGATCCGGCTGGAGCAAATCTTCTTGCGTGGGAGGTCCAGAGCTACGACCCAACTTCCGGCGCTATCGTGGCGTGGGTTAACATTCCCACGCTCTCTCATACCTCGGACACCACGATCTTCCTGTGCTACGCAAACGACAGCGTCACGACGGATCTAAGCAACAAAGCCGGGACCTGGAATGGCGATTACGCGGGCGTATGGCATCTGACCGGCAATTCCGCAGCGCAGCTTGCGGATTCGACCGCCGCGGCGGATAACGGAGCAGCGCTTGGCACAATCTCGATTGGCAGCGGGCCCATATCGGGCGCCATTGCGATTGCTGGCGGCAGCGGGAACGGCGTTACCATCGGACACGCAAAGACACTCAATCTCGGCAACGTGCTCACTCTGTCCGCGTGGGTGAATCCCGCATCCCTGAACGGAAGGCTCGGCATATTTACGACCCGCTCCGGAAATGCTCCCGGTAGCTGGCAGCTCGAAGCCGGGAGTCTCGACGGCAGCGTTTCCAATGCGCTTGGTGTTGCCGGTGTGAACACCTGGGACGCGATAGCGCCATCAAACAGTGCGACTATCGGAGCGTGGACGCAGGTCGTATTTACGCGAAACGGTGGCGACGCATCCAATGCTCTGTATGTAAATGGCTCGCCGTCGGCGATCCGGATTCCGGCAGCTGCGCAGGCCTATGCATTCGCCGACAACCTGGACGATAAGCAGATCGGCATGGGGACGGCGAATCAGCAGTCCTGGAACGGATTGCTGGCAGAGTTTCGACTCTCAAAAGTGGCGCGCTCCGCCGATTGGGTTGCGGCTGAATATGCCAACCAGAGTTCGCCATCGACGTTTTACGCTCTTGGCGCCGAAATCGCCAGGACCACTCCGGCGCTTGCCTGGAATATTCCGGATCCGATCAGGCGGGGGATCCCACTCGGCAGCGCGCAATTGGACGCCACGGCGCCGATTTCCGGGACGTTTGTTTACGATCCGCCGGCGGGAACGGTCCTCGACGAAGGAAGCCAAACCCTTTCTGTTACGTTCACGCCGGATGATGAGGCACACTACACCGAAGCGACTGCAAGCGTCGCGCTTCGTGTCGATCCTTGTTATTATCCGCAGTTCCTGAACGGAATGATCGCGCAAGCGGGATCTCAGCCGACGAGATCTTTCCAGAGCGCAACTAACGATGTCGATTGCGGCTTCCGGCAAGAGTTCGCATGGTCTGCCGGCGGACTGCAAGGGTATCCTCCGGCGCCGCTTTATAACTGGACGATTCCCTATTGGATGCTCATCGAAGACGAGATCCAGACGCTGGAATCCTTTTTTTCTTCAATGAAAGGGCGATCGGGCGCCTTTAGTTACCTCGATCCAGGCGGCAATCTCTGTCAATATTCAGAAGATTTCACGCAACCCGCATGGGAAAAGAGCGGCGCGGTCGTTTCGCAGAACGGCGGTGTGTCGGATCCTTTTGGCGGCACGGACGGTTCTACCCTGACGGCATCCGGCGCGGATGCGTCTATAGCCGCCACCGTACTGCCGGATGGGGCGGCGGCCGGCTTCATTCTGTGCGGATCGGTCTGGGTGAAAGCAGCAACTGCGCAATCGCTCCAGATCGGATTTACCGACGATGCCGGTATTTCGCTGCAATCGCAGACATGGCAGCTCGCGGGAGGGATTTGGACCCGGATTTCGTGCCGGACCGTGCTGACGGTCAGCTCGCAGGTAATGCTGCGGATCGGCGGAGGCGGTACCTGGGCTAGCAGCGCCGCGCTCTCGCTCTATGGTGCGCAGTGTGCCCCCACTCTCACACCGGCAGGCTATACGAAAACTCCAGGAGACTACGGGCTGCACAGGAATGTGCAGTTCGATATGGACACCCTGACCATTACGAAGATGAGCGATAACCGGAACGCAGCTACGGTCAAATTGCGGGAATTCAGAATCAATACATAGTGTTTACCGCTTGCCTGACTGCGTGCTTCCCATTGACGGCCGCGAGGCTCTGTTGACTGAGCGGAGCGGCTGCAAACGCTACAATCGGAGTACCTATAGTCGCCGGGATGAAGGCCGAAACTTTAAACGAGAGCGGCGCGGCGGGGCCGCCGGCGAAGCGCAGATCCGGCTGGCGCATCCTGCTGCGGGTATGCGGAGCGTTGGTGGCGGCGATTCTGATCGCCGGAATGGTCGCGCCGCGCATCAATGCCGAGCGCTTTAGCAACCCCATTCGCCGCGCCCTCGAAACCTGGCTGGGGCGCAAGGTTCAATTTCAGGCAGTTCATTTCACGCTGTTTTCCGGGCCGGGCTTCTCGCTTAAAGATGTATTGATCCAGGAAGACCCGCGCTACGGCCCCGAGCCTTTCGCCTCTGTGCAGAGCCTGGACGCGCGCATAAGCTGGGGCGCGCTGCTGCTGGGCAAGATTCGCTTTTCCAGCCTGAAACTCGACGATCCCGTACTGAATTTTGCCAAACGCCCCGGCGGCACCTGGAATGTGCTGGATCTGGCTCATCGTCTCGGCACCGTCAATCCCGGCGGGCTGAGTTTTTTCCCGGCCTTCGAAGTTTCCGGCGGACGTATCGATTTTCGCTTGGGGAAGCGGAAAACCATCTTCTATATGGAGGGCTGCGATTTCAGCGTGTCTCCCGAGCGCTCCGGCAATCTTTCGATCCACTTTTCCGGCTGGCCGGCGCGAACCGACCGCGCCGGAATGGGCTTCGGCCACCTACGCGGAACCATCGATTGGTATCCTCAGCCGCGCCGCAACGGGGACCAACTGGAGGCGCGCATCATCCTCGATCCCAGCAACCTGAGCGAGTTGGCGACGCTGTTTGCCGGCCACGATATCGGCATTCACGGAATCGTCAGCTCGCATGCGCGCATCGACGGCCCGCTCGACGCGTTGCGCATCCGCGGCGACCTGCATATCGACGATATACACCGCTGGGATCTGTTTGCGGCCAATGGCGAGGCCTGGAGCCTTCGCTATCTGGGCAGCCTCGATTGGGATGCGCACCGGGGGAATCTGGAAACCGCGCCGGAACCGGGCGCCCAGCCGCCTCCGGTTCAGCTTACGATGCGCGCCGATCGTTTCTTAAAACAGCCGGTGTGGTCCATCGAAGCAAAATTGAATCAAGTGCCGTTGAGACGCGCTCTCCCGGTGGCGCGCCGCTTGGGCATGCCGGTGCCGGATTCATTCACGGCAACAGGAGCGCTGAACGGCTCGGTGCAGTATTCAAGCGCCAAAGGACTCTCCGGTACGCTGGTGATGGAGCACCTGAGCGCTTCAGTAGCTGGCGAGCCGCAATTTAGAACTGGGGTTGCCTCTGCGACGATCTCTTCGGATCATTTCCATCTCGATCCGGCGACAGTGCAGCAAACCGGCACGGGCACGCTCGAAGCAGGCGGAGATTATTACTTTTCGAGCGGCCGCGTGGTGGCCTCGCTCGATGCCACGGAATTTTCCGCCGAAGCTTTGAAGCAAACGCTGGACGCCTGGTTCGGATCGCCGGCGGTTCTGGACGCGATCGAAGAGGGCAGACTGAGCGGCGAGGTGAAATATGCGCATGAAGGCGACGAACCGGCATCCTGGTCGGGCGCTTTTCGCATGACCCATGCCACGCTGAAGCTGCCCGGGTTGTCGCACCGGCTCACGCATTGCAGCGGAAGGTTCCGTTTTAACGATTCCGATTTCTCGCTCAACCATTTCGCGGGCGACATCGGCGGAAACGTGGTTCACGCGAGCTATCGCTCTCGCGCCGAGGCGCCGGCGCACTTGCGGCTGCAAATGAAAGCGGCGGATTTGGAGGAAATCCAGAAAGTTCTGGAACCGGCTCTGCGCCCGGACAGCCTGCTGGCACGGCTGCAATTCACGCGGCGGCGCATTCCGCACTGGCTTGCCGGACGCAATCTGGTGGCGGATATCAGCATCGGGCAGCTTTCGGCGGACGGGCAAAAGCTCGGCTCGCTCCGGGGGCATTTGATCTGGCAGGGGCCGCACGTTCAGTTCTCGCTGCTGCAGTTGCATCCGGACCATGGACTGTTGCGCGCGGGCGGAAGCGCAAACCTGGCGGCCGATGTTCCGCGCTATCGCTTCGAGTTCGCCGCGAGCGGCATCCGCTGGAAGCAAGGTCTGCTCAGCGCCCAAGGCGACGCAACCACGTCGGGATTCGGCCCGGATGTCATGGCCAATCTCCATGTTTTGGGCACATTCAAGGCGCGGAATTTCGAGCTTTCCCCGGACGATCTTTTCGACACGATGCAGGGAACTTTTGTCTTCTCGCTGCCGGACAAGCACGCGGATCTGGAAGCCACCAATATCCGCGCCAGCGACGACAGCGGCGCCTGGACGGGAGAGGCAAAATCCAACCGCAGCGGCACCAAACTGATCGTTGATTTAAACCAGAACGGAGAACAGCGCCGCCTCGTCGGCACGCTGGTACCGGAAGCATCGGGCGGCGCGGCTACAGCCGCGACCGGAGCAGATATGCGATAGTGCCCCAAGCCCGAAGGGACTGGCTACTCTGTCCCAAGCGGTTTTTGCGCGTGGACAGAGCTGCCTGTCCCCTACTTGCCAGGGCCGCGGCCATCTACACGAAAGTCCCGTGAAGATGGCCCAGCATTGCAATATCGTAATACTTCTCCTTTAAAGCTTCCCAATGCGTGGTACGCGTATACGACTCGGGCAGGTGCTTCATGTATTTGCCTGGAACGTAAGCCTCGCGCACGAGCGTCGACACCGACGCCAGTGGACGATTACCGCGCGGCCCGTTCGAGCCGACCAGCAAATTAGCAACGCTGAAGATCTCATGACAAGTGTGATGCCCGCCGCCGACCAGGTAGATCACGATAGCAAGCAGGTACTGCTTGAACTCTTCTCCTTCGTCCATGCCGCCGAAGGTCCGGTATGCTTTCAGCAGTTCACCCGTGGTGCCGGACCGGCCGGCGCCAAAGACCAGGTTGCGCAAATCAACCCCTTTGACGAAATCCGATCCCTCAACCCGCGCCCACTCGTCTACTCCGCGTTTACGCACTTCATCGCCAACATTGGGCGCCGGCCCGGGCGTAGTGATTCCGGGTGCCGCAGTCGCAATAGCCCCGCCGGATCTTTGCCTCCCTCGCGAAGCGTCGTCGACAAACCATTTATACAAGTGGCCTTGTGCTGGTGTGACCTTCACGTTGGTTGAATCGTAGACCGTCTTTTGGCCGGGCGGCAGCGCATTGGTTCGCGTGTAGAAGTTGGCCATGCAGTTGTGAATGCCTAAAATTTTCGGAATGTCAGCCCCGTCCATCACGGTGCAGGCTCTCGCCCATGCGATGGAGTTCGAGAGCGCCGAAGCCTCGGACAATATACCCATCCGGCCTGATCCGGTGTCGTTATAGCAGCGCAGCTTTACGGCGCTGCCCGCCCGATCGGCGTTCTGGTCAACAAACGCTCTGATGCCCGCTGATACTCGATCCACCGCGGCCTTGACACATTCCGAGTGCGCGCCGGCGTCTCTAGCGAGTTCCGTCTCGAACTCGCGCCGTCGTGTCTGACTGGCCGCCTTGTCGTAAGTTCTCAGAGCCGTTTTGCTCTGCATGCCCCCCATCGCGAGTCCGAACATGCCCTGAAGTCCGGAAGGCTGTGCCTTCCATTCGTCATAAACCACCCACGCGCTCGGAGTCAGAGCCCATGGTCGAAGAGGTCGGCCTGTTGTGTCCAGTGGTTCGCCTGCTACTTCACGGTATCCGTTATTGTCGTCGCGTCTGAGGTATTTCATTGGTCCTTGTTGACGAACGGTAACAGTCGATAAAAAATCGCCAAATCTTCTGCCACCGCTCTGCACTCGATAGTGTAGCCGAATTCAGGTCGTTATCCATCGACATTTGTGGGCACTCCGAAGGGCAGCAGTGGTGAGCGTCTAGAAACGCCCTACTAAACCCGGCGCAAACAACACCACAGCCACCGCTGCCGCGCATAGAAAAGTGCCAAACGGAAGCTCGTAACTGGCCGCCCGTTTGTGTGTGAACCAGATATAAACCAAGCCGATCGCCGAGCCCGCGATTGCGCCGATCACGAGCGCCAGCAGCCCCGCCCCGAGGCCCAGGAACACGCCCAAAAGCGCGAGCAGTTTGACATCGCCCAAGCCAAGCCCCGCTCGGCCCCGAAGGCGCTCGTAGATGGCCGCGGTCAGCCACATTGGCGCCGCAATGATCACCGCGCCCGCCGCGGCGTTCAACAAAGACTGCCAGACCGGTGCCGCAGAGGGAAGGAATAACTCCGCCAAGCCGCGAGGCAGATAGACAAAGATCGCAAAGAGAACACCCACTGCTAGACCGCCGAGAGTCAATTCGTCGGGAAGGATGCGCTCCTCCAGGTCGGTCCAGAACAGCACGATCAGAATCGCTTCGAAGACCACCCATTTCAGCGCACTGAGGTTCCATCCATACTTCGCCGCGGTTAAACCAAAAGCAACTCCAGTTACTAACTCAACGATCGGGTATTGCAATCCGATCGGCTGGCGGCAACCGCGGCAGCGCCCTCTAAGATACAGATAGCCGAGTAAGGGAATATTGTCGTACCAGGCGATGGCGCGGGCGCACTCGGGGCAGAAGGAGCCCGGGAACACGACCGACATCCCGCGCGGAATGCGGTAAATACAAACGTTGAGAAAACTGCCGATCAGCAATCCGGCGATTCCCGCAAGCAGCGGATACAGGAGACCGGGATCAGCCGGCAAGCACCCTCCGGTAACTCGCCAGCGTACCTGAAACCAGCTTCTCCCGCGAAAAAAATTCGGCCGCGCGCGCTTTTGCGCCTTCGGCGAGCGAGCGCGCCAGCGCCGGATCGTCGGACAAGCGGCGCATCGCGCGAGCGACTTCTTCCGCGTCGTTGTCCACCAAAATTCCCGAAACCCCGTCGGCGACCGCTTCCGACAAGCCGCCCGCACGGCTGGCAATTACGGGCACGCCGAGGCTCATGGCGAGGAGAGCCGCCGAGCCCAGGCCCTCCGATCTGCTGATGTAGACAAACATCGAAGCGCCGGCAAGATCGCAAACGAGAGCTTCGGAAAAGATCACCTTGCACCCCGAAATGCGCGCCGCGCGCTCCACCAAGTCGCGGCCCTTGCGCGGATCGCGCGAGGCCAGCGCCACCACGGGCCCGTCTGCCTTCCACGCGCCGGGGCCGTTCCCCATCTCGACGCCGTCGGGGACCACATCGATCTTCTCGCCGGGGACGCCCGCTCGTCTCAATTCGCGACGCACGCAATCGGAGATCGCAATGAAGCGCGCGGGCCTACGGTATTTCCAGGCCGATGCCAGCGAATGTCTGATCGGAAAAGCAACCCGCCGCGACACCACCAGCGGCGCTCGCGCTGCCAGCGCCGCCAGCGTATGCCCGAGGCCATCGTGCGCATGAACCAGATCGGCTTTTCCGGATGCCTCGAAAATCGGCCTGAGCCTCGCCATGCGTACGGGAAAGCCCTGGTTTTCGGCTGCGCGGCGCAGCGGGCCGCCCGGACGCGCGACCAAAATGCATTCACAGCCGGCCTCGCGCAATCCCTTCATCAGCAGTAAAACCTGGTGCTGGCCGCCGCGCATTTCCCTGCCCGTGTCGATGTGCAGAATTCGCAAGCTTCACTTCCGTCCAGGGGACATTAGCCGCGCCTTGGTATATTTCACAAAATTGTAGAACGCGGCCATATAGGCGATGGCCAGTCCCTCGGGACCGTCCAAAAACCCGAGTTTCAGAACATACGCGCGGAAGAACGTCCACGGCGGATCGCAGAGAATTTTCCCGATCGGCACCTGCTTTCCGGCCGCGGCGATCTCCTGCGCGGCCAGCGTGGTGTAGCGGTCCATGCTGCGCAAGTGCTCGGAAAGCGAGTCACAGGTGAAATGCAGCAGGTTCGACTTTAAGTGTCCCACACGCCCCGCTACCTTCACCGATTCATGTACAAAATCGCCGATCCATTCGGCCTTGCCGCGGTTGAACAGTCTCACTTTGCGATCCGGATACCAGCCGCTGTGCAGGATCCAGCGGCCCAGGTACTGCGCCAGCCGCGGCATCGTGTAACCGTCGCATTGGGGGCCGCATTTCTTGATATGCCAGATTTCGGCTTCCAGGGCTTCGCTTACGCTCTCGTCGGCGTCGATCGACAAGATCCAGTCGTAGGAAGCCAGTTTCGCCGCAATGTTCTTTTGCGCCGCATAGCCATGCCAGGAAGCTTCCACCACGCGCGCGCCGAGCTTTTCGGCGATCTCGACCGTGCGGTCATTGGAGCCGCTGTCAAGAACCAGAACCTCGTCGCAGCAGCGCAGACTCTCGATCACGCGCGCGATATTCCGTTCCTCGTTAAACGTGATGATGGTCGCCGAAATTTTCATCCCGTGCGCACCGGAACCACGGAGAGAGAAAGCACCAGCATGACGGCGGCGAGACAGCCGACAACCCTGCGAGCGCGTGAAAGCCCGGCGCTATCGTAAACCAGCCGGTGCCGCCGCCCAAACAGAAACATCAGCAGCGCCCAAAACCACCAGGGCCAATAAAAAAAGCCAAGAACGAAAAGCGCCGCAACAGCCATAGTGGAAGCGGCGCGATGCCAGCGCTCGCCAAACAAAGCATAGACGATATGGCCGCCATCAAGCTGGCCGATCGGCAGCAGATTCAGCGCGGTCGCCAGCAAGCCCGCCCAAGCCGCCATGGCCATGGGATGCAGCGCAATACTGAAGGCCGGAACACCCGGGAAAATGGCAAGCTCTACGAGCCGCATGAGCAGCGGCGTCCCGAAAATGAATGGCCCATGCGCGTCGATGCCCGGCACTACGCGCGAAAGGGCGATTCCGGCCACCAGGAACGGCAGCAAAACGACGAAGCCGGCGATCGGCCCGGCGATGCCGATGTCGAACAGCGCCTTGCGGCGGTATAACGGCGAGCGGATCAGGATGAAAGCGCCGAAGGTGCCGAGCAGAGCCGGCGAGGGCAGGAAAAACGGCAGGCTGGCGTCCACGCGCCAGATGCGGCAGGCAGCATAGTGACCCAGCTCGTGCGCAATCAGAATCGTGAGCAGCGGGAGCGAAAATTGGAATCCGGCGCAGAGTGCCGGGTCGCCGTGCAGCAGGCGCGTATATGCTTGCTCCCACCATCCGACGTCAAACGGCAAACCGGCGGCAAAGCTTTTCGAGAGCGCGAAGCCGAAGGCGGTTGTGGTGAGCAGCGTCACGAGCAGCAATAGGATGTGCAGCCACCATCGCCGCGGGGCGCGAATAGCAGCCCCCGCTTCGGAGTAACTGTTCAGCGTGCCGCTGAAGCCCAGCTCAGACACATTGGTTACTGTAGCGTTTGTAATTCTTTGCCGGGTTTGAAGCGAACCGCTCTCCCGGGCGGAATCGCAACTTCGGCGCCGGTCCTCGGATTGCGTCCAATGCCGGTCTTGCGCGGGCGCACATTGAAGATACCGAAGCCGCGCAACTCGATGCGTTCGCCTTCAGTGAGGGCCTTCTTCATGGTTTCGAAGACCGTCTCCACTGCATCCTCCGCCTTGGTTTTGGTGATGCCGGTACGGCTGACGACTTCGTTAATAATATCCAGTTTGATCAAGGATCCTCCGCCGGTAACGTCCATGATAAGAAGCAGATGAGTGGAATGTCAACCCGGGCGCCGCAGACAATCCCGAGCGTAACAGAAGGGGCGCTCCGCGAAAAAACACGGGTAATTTTTTCAGGCTGAACGGGGATATGTACGATTTCTTACCGCTTGCGCGATGATTTGCGAGAAAAGGCGCCATTTTCCGACAACCATTTAGAGGCTTTGGCTTAGAAATTGCTCAGTATCAGGTTAAGGAATCATGAGGATTCTACTAGTTGAAGACAGTCCGAGCGATGCGCGCCTGGTGCAGGAGGCCGCCAAGGAGGTCTTGCTTCGGGTGGATATCCGCGTGGCTCACGACGGGGTAGAGGCGATGGACTGGCTGCGCGAAACGGAATCGGGGCGCGAATACGGCCCCGATCTGATTTTGCTCGATCTGCACCTGCCGAAAATGAGCGGGCGTGAGGTTCTGGCGGAGATCAAAGGTTCGCCGCGGCTGAAGCAGATTCCGGTAATCGTGATGACGAGCTCGCACTCCGAACAAGACGTTGCGGATGTGTATGCGCTGAATGCGAACTCTTACATCGCCAAGCCCGCGGACCTTGGCGGGTTTATCCACACCATCGAAGCGATTAAGGAATTCTGGTTTCTAACCGCGACCCTGCCCGATGGGCACAGCTTTGCAAAAGCGGAAAGCTTGCAAACCGCTCCGGTTTAGGCACTCGTGCGAGCGGTTTGGGCCGCAGTCGATTTTGCGGCTTCGAGCGCCGCATCGTAGTTCGGGTGCTCGCCTACTTCCTTTACATACTCGGCGTGGCGGATGCGGTTTTCTCCGTCGATGACGAAGATCGCGCGGCTCTCGATCCGCAGATCGGGAATCAGGGTGCCGTATTGCTCACCGAAGGAGCCGGTACGGTGATCCGATAGCATCGCCACACGATTCACGCCGTAAGCTCCGCACCAGCGTTTCTGAGCAAAGGGCAGATCCATGCTGATGGTAAAGATCTGGACGCCCGGCAGATTTGCCGACTCCTGCTCGAAACGCCTGGTTTGAGCGTCGCAGACAGGTGTATCGAGAGAAGGAACGACGCTGAAAATGCGAATGCCCTTCCCGGTCTGCTCGAGATTCACATTTTTCAGGTTCCCGTCGACCGCTTCAAAATCCGGCGCGGCATCGCCCGGCTTTAGCTGCGGACCTGCCAAGGCGTAAGCAGTTCCGCCAAGTGTCGTTGTTCTCTCCTGGTTTTTCACGCTTGCCATCGGCCATCAGTTTAGCAGGCTTACCCACCCCGACTTGAGTCACACTTTTTCAAGTCTCTTTTTCCTTTAGATCCAGCGCCCTAACCGCATGCCCCCTCTCATCCCGCACGCCCACCCCGCACACTCGGCACTGTGGAGCAGGCGTTTTCGCCTGCCACCCTACACCAACTGGAGACAACCATGGCAACCGCCAAACAGATCGCGGCCAATCGTCGCAACGCGCAAAAATCCTATGGCCCCAAGTCCGTCGAGGCCAAGGCCAAAGTCGCCCAGAACGGCGTCAAGCACGGCCTCTGCGCCAAATTCCGCGTCCTCAAAGAAGTCGAAAAGCAGGAAACTTCGACGCTTTTCTCAATAAGCTCATCAAAGA
Organism: Bryobacteraceae bacterium; assembly: GCA_036379475.1. Classification (GTDB taxonomy): domain Bacteria; phylum Acidobacteriota; class Terriglobia; order Bryobacterales; family Bryobacteraceae; genus Bog-105. The sequence continues at coordinate 25,881 of DASVGP010000142.1, forward strand.
CGAGCAGCCCGTCGGCCAGGCCGAAATCGAACTGGTCGTCAAAATGGCGGAACATACCTGGCTCGCCAAGCGCGCCCTGCGCATGCAGAACAGCTGTTTTGCGCCCGAGCCGAAAACTCCCGAGGAGGCGAAAAGCGGCGCCATCCCCGTCAGTCTTGACCCTCGCGAGCTCGAATGCTATGTTCGCTACCACGCCGCCCAGGACCGCGCCTATCAACGCGCCTCGGCCGAATTTCAGAAACGCAAGAAAGCACGCCAGTTAGCCGAAATTGGCTTTGCTTCGCAAAAACGCGCTGAGGCCGAAGAATCGCGCAAAGCCGAGAAGCACGCCGTCCAGATCGCGACCGCCAATCTGCGCAAACAACGCGAAGAAATGAAGCTTGGCGAGGCCCTCGCCAAAATGCTACCCCCCGATTTCGACATCTCTTCCCTAAATCAAGCTCTCTCCGCCGCCCCACTTCGATGAAACGTGGCGCACGCACTTGTGCGGGCGCCCTCCGGGCAGTATCGAGACGTATCTCGACGCCACCTTCAGCGAATAGAAGCTTTTTCGCGCACCAGCTTCACCTGGAACAGCTTGGGCCAGAGTTTTCCGGTAAGGAAAAGACGATTGCCCTTCGAGTCGTAAGCGATGCCGTTGAGGACATCGACCGGCTGGGTCTCATCCGCCGGTGTGAGCAGTCCCGAGGCATCGATCCAGCCGACGACGCGGCCGTCTGCGGGATCGATCCGCGCAATGCGATTGGTTTGCCAGATGTTGGCGAAAATCTCGCTGCGCACCCATTCGAGTTCGTTCAGAAAACGAATGTTGCCTGCGCTGTC
>DASVGP010000143.1:0-25908 GCA_036379475.1 Bryobacteraceae bacterium
CTGGTGTTAGTTAGCGGCCCTTCGCCGGTCCGGTGGATTCTCGCAGTACAAACTCCGGGTCCAGCACGATCTTCCTGCGGCAGGCTTCCGACGACGACGCATCGGTCAGCAACTGAAACATAAGGCGGCCGATGCGTTCCCTGTCTATGTGCAGCGTGGTCAAGGGCGGCCAGCAGATCTCCGAAAGCCGGATATTGTCGAATCCCGTAACCGAAACGTCTTCGGGAACCCGCAAGCCGGCTTGCCGCAGTTCATAGAGAGCGCCCAGCGCCATGAAATCGTTCACCGAAATAATCGCGGTCGGATCGAAGCCCGACGCCAGAACCTCGCGTGTGGCCTCACGGCCGCCCTCCAGGCTGTCGGAACTGACTGCGATCTTCCAGCGTATGGCGGGTGCTTTCTTCTCCACACACTCGCGAAACGCGCTCTCGCGCACGCTTAGCGGCCCCAGATTCGGGTGATGGCCGATGAAACCCATGCGGCGATGCCCCAAATCGTAGAGGTAATTCACCACGCGCGCGATGCCTTTAGCGTAGTTCACCGCGATATTCGAAAGATTGTGCCGGGGCGTGCCCACGTCGTAGAAAACCACAGGAATGCCGCTTTCGGAAAGCTCCTGGATGAGCGCCGGATCCATCTCCGAAATCACCAGCGCCAGCCCTTTCACGCGCCGCCCCATCATAAGGCGGATTTCGCTCATCAGATGTTCGGAGCGGTAGTCGGTGTTGGCCACCACCACCTCGAAACCGTTGGCGCGCGCCAGCCGTTCCGCGGTCTTGTAAATATCCACGAAAAACGGGTTCTCCATGTTCGACACGATCAGTCCGATCGTGCGGCTCTTGCCCCCGGCGAGCGTACGCGCATGCAGGTTGGGGTGATATTTCAACTCTTCGGCGGCCTTCAGAACCCGCGCCCGGGTCGATTTCTTCACCGGGCCGACATCGTTCAGCACACGCGAAACCGTGGCGGTGGAAACCTTCGCCAGCTTGGCGACTTCTTCCAGATTCATCGCTCGTTGTATCCTTTAAGACTCAACTTCTCTTTATACATGAGACCAGCGCGGATCACGCTCAGGGTTCTGTTGGCTCGCGTGCTTTACATTATGCACCCGAGCGGAATTGGCCATATGATACTTTTACGGGAGCGGTGTAAGCGCTTGCCATGGCCAGCCGTCGCTGTGAGGAAAGGAATGCGCATCAATGGTGGACCTCTCCGGCCTCGAAATCTGGTTCGTTACCGGCAGCCAGCACCTCTATGGACCTGAAACTCTGAGACAGGTCGAGCGGCACGCCCGCTTGCTCCTGAGCGAGCTTTCAGCAAAGCTTCCCGTCAAGCTCGTGCTCAAACCGGTGATGACGACGCCGGAGGCGATTCGGCAATTGTGCCTGGAGGCCGATAGCTCCGAAACTTGCGCCGGGCTGGCGGTGTGGATGCACACTTTCTCTCCGGCCAAGATGTGGATCGGCGGTCTCCGTCGTTTGCAGAAGCCCTTGGTTCACCTGCACACGCAATTCAACCGCGATCTGCCATGGGCCACCATCGACATGGATTTCATGAACCTGAACCAGTCGGCGCACGGCGACCGCGAGTTTGGGTTCATCGGCAGCCGGATGCGGCTCAACCGGCATGTGATTACCGGATTTTGGCAGGACGTTGAGGTCGCGGCCGATCTGGCTTCGTGGTCGCGCGCCGCCGCCGCCTGGCAGGATGCTCAGCATCTGAAAATCGCCCGCTTCGGCGATAACATGCGCAGCGTCGCGGTCACCGAAGGCGACAAGGTGGAAGCCGAAATGCGCCTCGGCTATTCGGTCAATGGCTACGGACTGGGCGATCTGGCCGTGCGCTTCCGCGAGGTGGCCGATGCCGAAGCGAACCGGCTCATGGCCGAATATGAAGACATCTATACCTTGGCCGAACCGCTACGCGCGGACGGGAAACAGCGGCAGGCCCTGCTCGATGCAGCCCGCATCGAGCTCGCTCTGCGCGCGTTCCTCGACGACGGCAACTTCAAAGGCTTCACGGACACTTTCGAAGACCTGCACGGGCTTCCGCAATTGCCGGGAATAGCGGTTCAGCGATTAATGGCCGACGGCTTCGGCTTCGGCGCCGAAGGAGATTGGAAAACGGCAGCGCTGGTGCGCTCCATGAAAGTGATGAGCGCGGGGCTGCCCGGCGGTACTTCTTTTATGGAAGACTACACTTACGATTTCGGTCTGGGACAGGTATTGGGCGCGCACATGCTCGAAGTCTGCCCTTCGATTGCGGCAGGAAAGCCCTCTGCCGAGATTCACCCGCTCTCGATCGGCGGCAAGTCCGATCCAGTGCGCCTGGTTTTCGATGCGCAAACCGGTCCGGGAGTAGTCGCGTCGCTGGTTGATGTGGGGAATCGCTTTCGCATGGTGGTCAACAACGTGACCGCAATTGCGCCTCAACAGCCGCTGCCGAAGTTGCCCGTGGCTCGCGCACTCTGGGTGCCCGAGCCGGATTTGAAGACCGCGGCCACGGCCTGGATTTACGCCGGCGGCGCGCACCATACCGGCTTCAGCCTGGCGCTGAACGCCGAACATCTCGAAGCCTTCGCCGAAATGGCCGGCATCGAGTTTCTCCTGATCGACCGCAACACCACTGTCTCCCAATTTAAGAAAGAACTGCGCTGGAACGAAATGTATTATCGCCTCTAGCCGGAGGGCGGAGTTCACTCCGCGCGGGACTTCAGTCCCGCTGCAGTAAAGCGCGATTCTTTTCCAGCCGATGGTATGTAAGAGAAGGACGCATGAATGGAGAATCTAGTTGGGCCGCACTGCCGGATGCCGAATTGCTGGCCTGGCGCATCTGCGATCTCCATGGGCAGATCGAAGGTAGTGAACTGGAACCGCGAGTTGCACAGCTTTCCGAAGAACTGCAACAGCGGGGGCTCTGTTTGCAGCCCGCCTGCTACCTGGCCGACGAGTGGTTCTCGCCGGAAGGCTCGCCGCTCATCGCCATTCCTTTTTATTTAGCCCACCCGCGTCTGAAAGAGCTGGAGCTTCATCAAATGTTGACGGTGGAAGGAGGAACGGCCGCCTGGTGCATGCAATTGCTGAGACATGAATGCGGCCATGCCTATGAGCATGCCTACGAATTTTCGCGGCGCGCCGAGTGGGTGGATGTTTTTGGCAGCCGCGATCTCGAATATGAGCCCGAAACCTACCGTCCGCGTCCCTATAGCAGGAGCTTTGTCCAGCACCTTCCGAACTGGTATGCGCAAGCCCATCCTGATGAAGATTTCGCCGAGACTTTTGCCGTTTGGCTCACATTGGCGCCGGAGGAGTGGCGGCGGCAGTACCGCGGCTGGAAGGCCCTGGAAAAGCTTCAATATATAGACGCGCTGCTGCAAGAAGTCTGCGCGAAGGCGCCTCCTGTCAAGCAAGGCCGCCGCATCTGGGATGCCGGCCGTTTGCGGCGCACGTTGGGGAAATATTATGCCGCCAAACGAAAGCTCTATGCCGAAGACTTCCCCGACGTTTACGATGCCGATCTGCGAACGATTTTCGAGTGTGGCGAGCATGGCCAAGAGAGCGCCGCGCAGGTCATGCAGGCCATGCGGCATCGTTTGTCAAGCGCGGTGGTGCGCTGGACCGGACAGCACAAATACGTAGTGGACATGCTTGTGAGACGTTTGATTACCCGAACCGGTGAATTGAAGCTGGCGGCGCCGCGAGACCAGGCCGCGCTGCTCATGAACCTTGCCGCCTATCTTGCCGCGCTGGTCACCAATCATCTGCACACAGGAAGGTTCAAGCGGCTGGTCTGAGATGAAAGTTCTGGTTCTATTTGACTTGCCGCGGCCCGCGGATCCCGACGAAGCTTTCACTTGCAAGGCTCTGCGCGAGAAAGAAGATCGCCCCACCGAAGCCGACGTCATTACCTGCCTGAAGAACCTGGGACACGAGGTGGATACGTTGCCGGTTTACGAAGAGGTTTCCCCGGTGGTAGAAAAAATCTCGCGCTTCGCTCCCGATGTTGTGTTCAATCTTTGCGAATCGTTTTTCAATGACCGGGCCAAGGAGCCGAACATTCCCGCCCTGCTCGAATTGATGCGGGTCCGCTACACCGGCGCCAGTCCGGAGGCGCTGATTTTGAGCAAGGATAAGGCGCTGGCCAAGGCGATTCTGGTCTATCACCGCGTCCGGGTTCCGCGCTTTGTGCTTTCGCGACGCGCCTGCCCGCTGCGGCGTCTGCGCAGATTCATGTTCCCGGCTTTCGTGAAGCCGCTCGGCGAGGATTCCTCCGATGGTATCTCCAAGGCGTCCTTTGCCCGGAACGAGGCGGAGGCGATCGAGCGCTCCCGCTTCATTCACGAGCGGCTGAGCTGCGATGCCATGATCGAGGAGTATATCGAAGGACGGGAACTCTACGTCAGCGTGCTGGGCGGCCGCCCCGTAACCGTTTTCCCGCCGCGCGAGCTCTTCTTCGGCAGAATACCCGAGAGTGAACCGCGCTTTGCGACCTTCAAAGCGAAATGGGACGACGCGTACCGGGCCAACTGGGGTATCGAGAACGGTCCCGCCGCTCCGTTCACCGACGGCTTCGAAAAGAAGGTCGTCCGTTTCGCCCGGCGCGTCTACGGCCTGCTCAAAATTCAGAGCATGGGACGAGTGGATTTGCGCCTGACCCCCTCGGGCGAACTCGTCTTTTTGGAGGCGAACCCGAATCCTTCCCTCGCACAGGGCGACGATTTCGCGCAATCCGCCGCTGCTGCGGGCTTAAGCTATCCGGCGCTGATCCAGCGTATTCTCGATTCGGCACAATGCTCGTAGGGCCAACAGAACCCCGACTGTGAAGGAGGGGTTTCGTCATTCGTGCGCATTCGTGACCCTTATCGCAACTAGATAAAAGCTATGACAAACCTGGCGACAGAGCGTGAGCAGGCACATGCCTATCTCGACCAACTGCCCCGGCGCAGCTCAGCGCAGCCCGCAGTTTCCTCGAGAAACGGTGCAATTAAAGTCCGTCGCGTTAAACTCAGAAAAAGCACGTACTGCTAATTTGCCCAAGGCGCAAACTATCCCTCTGCCGGTACACGGCTGCGCTCGCCCTTCTCCTGCTTGGGGAACTGCTGATCGGCCGCGGGCAGCGAAGGCTGCGGCAGATGGCTCGCCTCGTACTTCGCCAGAGCCAACCGGCCGGTCGTATCCGGCAGCTTGGGCGGCGCGCTAGCTAACTCGTTGAAGCGGAATACAGAAGTCAAATCGCCAAAGGTGCGCCGGCGCCAATCGCTAATGTTCGGCTCGCGGACCCCGGTGAATTTCTCCAGGAATTGCAGCACGGACGTGTGATCGAAGTTTTCGCTGCAGACCCAGCCGCCCGCGGTCCAGGGCGAAACAATGATGCACGGAACGCGAAACCCTCCGCCGATCGGCAGCCCGTCAACAAATTCGTGTCGAGTATGCTTGGGCGGCACCGGCGGTGCAACGTGATCGAAGATACCGTCGTTTTCGTCGTAATCGAGGATAAATGCAGTCTTGGCCCAAAGATCCGGATTCGCCGCAATCGCGTCGATCTTACTCGCCACAAACGCGGCGCCGTCCGCCGGCATGTAATCGGGATGTTCAGATTGATAACCGGTCGGAATGATCCAGGATACAGCCGGTAACTTGTTGTGTGTGGCGTCGTATTCGAATTGCCCAAACGATCCGCGCACCATGGCTTTCTCGTAGAGCGGCGAACCTTTTGGTGCATCGCGGAATTTGTGAAAGAACTCCAGCACATTGCAGCCAAAGTTATCCTCTTCCTGGTACACTTTCCAACTGATACCCGCTTGTTCCAGGCGTTCGGCGTAAGTCGTCCAGCCAAATCCCTCCTTGGGCGTATGGTTATTGAGTAATGGCCCCCCGCCGTGCCCCTCCGGATCGATCATGCCCGTCATCCAATACATTCGGTTTGGATGGGTCGGGCCCATGATCGAGCAATGGTAAGAATCGCAGATGGTGAAAGCTTCCGCCAGCGCAAACTGGAAGGGAATATCCGCGCGGGTGTAATAGCCCATCACGTAGGGGCCATTCACTCCGTCGGCCTTGCGATGCGCGGCCAGCCAGCCGTCCATGCGCCCGCCATTCCACGAGGCATGCTGGACCGACCAGGCATGGCTGGTGGAAGGAATCTTCTGCGCGCTCGTGGTGCGCGTGTCCAGGTGGAACGGAAGCACGTACCCATCGGGATTTACCTTGTCCGGTTGGTAAAACACCGACTGGCCATTGCTCAGCTTCAGTGCGTTCGGATCGGCAAAGCCGCGCACGCCCGACAAGGTTCCGAAGTAATGATCGAAGGAACGGTTTTCCTGCATCATCAGCACAACGTGCTTGATGTCGCGAAAGGAGCCGGGATTGAGTCCTTGCGCCGGGCCCTGGTCGGCCAGCATCTTGCGCACATTTGGCGGCATCAATGCCGAAGCCGCAGCGGCTGCGGCGAGGCGGGCGCCGTCTCTTAGAATGCGGCGGCGGGTAGGAGGAGCGGATAAACGGTCAGGATCGGGCATACATCAGGAGAGTATATCTCTCAGCCTTGAACTGCACTTATAACCGCATCGGTGAACTCTTCGGTCGAAGCAACGCCGCCGATGTCTGCGGTGAGGTGTTTGCCTTCCCGATACACCGATTCGATCGCGCCGCGTAGCTTTTGCGAGGCGGCCTGTTCGCCCATGTGCGTGAGCATCATGGCCGCCGAAAGCATGAGCGCGGTTGGATTCGCTTTTCCTTGCCCGGCAATATCCGGCGCGCTGCCGTGAACCGCCTCGAACACCGCGTGCGTATCGCCCAAATTCGCGCCGGGCACTACGCCCAGTCCTCCGACCAGACCCGCCGCAAGGTCGGAAATGATATCGCCATAAAGATTCGGAAGCAAAAGAATATCGAACGTTTCCGGGCGCATCACAAGCTGCATCGAAGCGTTATCGACAATCAGCTCCCGATATTGAATTTCGGGAAATTCCTTCGCGATCTCGCGGGAGCAGCGCAGAAACAGACCGTCGGCAAGCTTCATGATGTTCGCCTTGTGAATGGCGGTTACGTTCTTGCGGCCATTCTTCCGCGCGTACTCGAACGCGGTGCGCGCGATGCGCTCCGAGGCGGTGCGCGTGATCACCTTCAGGCTGGTCACCACGTCTTTAACAATTTCGTGCTCCAGCCCTGAGTAGAGATCTTCGGTGTTCTCGCGGAAAATGACCATGTCGATGCGCACGTTGTCGAATCGAGTCTTGATTCCCGGAAGCGTCCGAATGGGGCGGACGTTGGCGTACAAATCCAGCGCCTTTCGCAGCGCGACATTTACGCTCTGGAAACCTCCAGCAACGGGCGTGGTCACCGGCCCTTTGAGTCCGATGCGTGTCTGGTTGAGCGCATCGAGGACGTGCTGCGGCAGCGTTCTTTTCGCTTCGAGGATGATCGCCTCGTTCAGTTCGGCGCGCCGCCAGCTAATGTCGACCCCGGTCGCCTCCAGCGCGCCCACAGCCGCCTCGGCAACCTCCGGTCCGATGCCGTCGCCGGGAATCAGAGTGCAGTAGTGGGGCACAACCTGATTCTAGTCGCCCCCGTGCTTTTTCTATGGGTGCAACACCGGGGCATTCGCGTCCGACCTTTAGCAATGCCCGATACGAAATCTCCACAAAGCCCGGCCAGCATCGACCCGAAAACACAAGGCCCGAAGCCCGATTTCGATCAGGGCAAGATCGCCTATCCAGGCCTTTCCGGAGAGATGACGCCGAAGCCGGACTACGGCGAAGAGTCTTACAAGGGATTGGGCCGCCTCGCCGGCAGAGCCGCCCTCGTGACCGGCGCCGACAGCGGTATCGGGCGCGCCGTCGCCATCGCCTTCGCCCGCGAAGGCGCCGATGTGGTTCTCAATTACCTGCCGGAGGAAGAGCCGGACGGCGCCGAAGCGGCTAAGTGGGTGAAGCAGGCAGGCCGCAAAGCAATCCAGGCGCCGGCTGATCTGCGCACTGAGGAAGCGTGCGAGGCGCTTATTGCGCGCACGGTGAAGGAATTCAGCCGGCTCGATTTGCTCATCAATATCGCCGGTTTCCAGAATACTCACGAGAAGCTGGAGGAGTTCACGACCGAAGAGTTCGACCGCACCTTCAAGACGAATGTCTACGCGCTGTTCTGGCTTTGCCGCGCCGCGCTGCCGCATATGAAGGAGGGCGGCGCGATCGTGAACACGGCTTCGATTCAGTCTTACCAGCCCAATCCGCAGCTGCTTCCCTATGCTGCGACGAAAGCGGCCATCGCCAGCATGACCAAAACGCTATCGAAGCTGGCGATGAAGCGGAGCGTTCGCGTCAACGCCGTCGCGCCGGGCCCGGTCTGGACGCCTTTGATTCCCGCGACCATGCCGGAGGAAAAGGTGAAGCATTTCGGCAAATCGACTTTGTTCGAGCGTCCTGCGCAACCGGTGGAAATCGCGCCGGTATATGTATTCCTTGCATCCAACGAGAGCCGGTTTGTCACCGGTGAGATCTTTGGAATCACGGGCGGGCGGACACCCTATTAGGCAGCCGCGTGCTCCGGCGGCTGTCATAAACGGCAGTCGCCAGTCTGGAGACACAATAACCGGCAAGCAGGAACAAAAAAGGCGCCAAGGGAAGGCGGAACCGGGGCGTGACCATGATCAGGTAATACACTCCGGGATACAAACCGAAAAGAGCGGCGAATATCCAGGCAGACGCCGCTTTTGAACGGAAGAGCAGTACTAACCCACTTAGGCTGAGAAGGGTAAGTGCCGCCTCCAGAACTGTCTGAACCGGCCGAGTCATTCTGGGTATCCAGAAGAGCCGAAAACGTTCGGCCGTTAGTTCCAAGAATCTTCGCTTGTGAGTGGAGAGCCAGGCCAGAAACTGATCTCGTTTCGTGCGCATATAAGCGACTTCGCCCAGGCGCTTCACCTTGGCACGTTCCATGATACTTAAAGTTGGATGCATACGGGCGAACTGTGGCATAGCAAAATTGGTCATTTCGTCCGCTGTCAGAACGTCGTTGTTCGAAAGGTGCATCTCCATCCAAAAGTTGGAGCGCGCCCAGATAGGCGACCCCATGACTTCGTAGTTCCGAATCGCCCATGGTGTTAGCGTCGCTACAATGCACCCGGCGCTTACACCGCAAAAGATGAGCATTCGCTTCAGCCGCTGCCGATTCTGCAAGAGTATTACGACTAAACAGCCAATTATGATCGGGAGGATAACAGGGTTCAAGAGACAGCACAAACCGGTGGCTATGCCCAATGCCGCCCCGTTCCGTTTGGTGAAGCGGCGTCTGGCCCGAATCCGGCACACGAGGATACAGATCGCGACAAGCGCGGCGGCTGTAAAGGGAGCATCTACACTCCCAGAAATTTGGAACCAAAAACTGATAGGCAGCAGGACGCCGGCGAGTCCGGCCAGTACGCCGCATGCGAGGGGCAATACGCACTTGGCGGCGAGAACCGGCAACAGAGCAAATGCGAGGGCTGACGCAAACGAGGCAGCGACGTGAGCAGCCAGCGCCGTGGCAGGCGTGTAGATTCCAAAAAGCAGAACAAAGCAGCTCAGCAGCAACGGAAGCAACGGTACGCAGTGTGCGGTCGGCCCCACCCCGGGTCCGTAAGCGTCGGCGTAGTTGCCGGTCGTTGCAAGCGAGACCGCGATATTCATCGGTTCGGTGGTGGGAGAAACATATGCCTCTCGCATCAAGAACAGAAGCGCTATTCGAAGCATGAAACCGATTACGAAGAGCGCGACACACCAGATGATGATCGCCTTATGGCTGGGTGCAAAGATCGACGTATGCCAGCCGAGCGCGAGCCTGGAGGAGATTTTTGCAGACTCTATTCCCCCGATAACCAAAACTTCACCAGCTTATGGATAGGAAGCAGTAGTTTGCAAGACCCACAAGTTTTAGTACTGCTTAATCTACCTAGTACTCCTGTGCAAGAATATTTCTCGTGCCCCGCATTGAACGCGCCGTCATCAGCGTTACCGACAAAACCGGAATTGTTGCCTTCGCCACAAAGCTCCATAGCCTGCATGTGGAGCTGATTTCCACCGGTGGGACGGCGAAGCTCTTGCGAGACAACGGCCTGCCGGTACGCGAAGTGACCGAAGTCACGGGCTTCCCCGAAATGCTCGATGGCCGCGTCAAAACGATTCACCCGCGGATCGCAGCCGGCATCCTTGCGATGCGCTCCAATCCGGAACACATGCGCGCGCTCGCCGAGCACGGCATTCCCACGATTCAGATGGTCGTAGTGAATCTGTATGAGTTCGAAAAATTCGCCGGCAAGCCTGGAGTCACTCGGGAAGAGCTGATCGAGAACATCGACATCGGCGGACCGACCATGATCCGCGCCGCGGCGAAAAATTTTCAGGATGTCGCTGTCGTGGTTTCTCCTGCGCAGTACGATGCGCTCGCGGCGGAGTTAGAGCGCAGCGGCGGAGAACTCGCGGCCGCGACGCATTGGAAACTGGCGCAGGAAGCCTTCACACACACCGCGGCTTACGATGGGGCGGTTTCCGCGCGTCTCGCGCAAATCGATGCCGAAGGCAAGACGGTAGTTGAAGACTTACCGCCGCGCCTGCAAATCTCCATTCCGCGCAGCGCGAATCTTCGCTATGGAGAGAACCCGCACCAAAAGGCCGCGCTCTACAGCTTTCATCGCGGCGGCGTTGCCGACGGAGAGCAGCTTCACGGGAAAGAACTTTCCTATAACAATCTGGTCGATCTCGACGCCGCCTGGCAGCTTGCTCGAGAATTCGACCAGCCCGCGGCGGCGATCATCAAGCACACCAATCCCTGCGGCTGCGCCGAGCAGCCCACGCTCGCGGGCGCGTACATCAAAGCCCTCGAAGCGGACCCGGTTTCGGCTTACGGCGGAGTGCTGGCGTTCAATCGCGAAGTGGATCGCGAAACCGCCGCGGCGGTAAGCCAGCTGTTTGTAGAGGCGGTGGCCGCGCCGTCGTTTTCCGAGGAAGCGATGGCCATTCTTAGCGGCAAAAAGAATGTGCGGATCGTGAAGATCCGGCTCGCCGCAACCGGCGATCTGGTGATTAAGTCCATCTCGGGCGGACTGCTTGCGCAGACGGCGGATTCCGCCGCTCTTGATCCAAACAAGCTCGAAGTGAAAACCGAGCGGCCACCCACCCCGGAAGAAATGCAGGCGCTGCTGTTCGCCTGGAAAGTCGCCAAGCACGTAAAATCAAACGCCATCGTCTACGCGCGTGCGGGCCAGACGGTCAGCGTCGGGGCGGGACAAATGAGCCGTGTGGATAGCGTCAAGGCCGGAGCAATGAAAGCGATTCTGCCGTTAAAGGGCGCGGTGCTTGCCTCCGATGCCTTCTTCCCGTTTCCCGATGGCGTCGAAGAAGCCGCCGGGCATGGCATTACCGCCGTGATTCAGCCCGGCGGCTCAGTGCGCGATGCAGAAGTGATCGAGGCGGCAAATCGCCTCAACTTAGCCATGGTGTTTACAGGAGTGCGGCACTTCCGGCACTGAGGTACTGCTTCAGAACAGCGACATCTGCGCGTCAGCTGGCTGGGGCGGCTGGACGTGAAGCAGGTCGCGTGCCGGGATGCCGGCGCGTTCGCGAATACGCGCGATCTGCTCCCGCAGCCGGCGGGCATAGCTGCCGTTGAGATAAGCGCGATCTGAAAACATCTGTTCGTATCGATGCAGGTACTCTGGAAATCTCTCGCTCAGAAATGGGAAGAACACCCGTTGCGCGCAAGGCTTCAAAAACAGCACGCTGGCGCCGAAGTGATCCGCGCCGGCGCCCTTCGCAGCTCTGGCTACAGATTCGAGATTCTCCTCGGAATCGGTGAGAAACGGCACAACAGGACTGGCGATCACGCCTACCGCCACGCCCGCGCTCGATAATTCGCGAACGGCTTCCAGGCGCAGATCGGGACGCGGCGCGAAAGGCTCCATCAAGCGGGCGAGATTGGTATCGAGCGTGGTCACCGTGAGCGTGACGTGAACGCTATTCGATTCGGCAAGTCTGCGAAGCTGTATAACATCGCGCGCGACGAGGTTGGATTTCGTGGTGATGAAAACGGCCGCGCGGCGAACGGCGCCGAGCGCTTCGAGCACTTCCCGAGTGCGGCCGAAGCGGCGTTCGGCTGGCTGGTAAGGATCAGTCGCGGTCCCGATTCCAATGACGTGCCCCGGCTTGACGGCATGAAGCTCTGCGGCAAAAGAGCGGGCGTGCCAATCCTTTGCGTAAATTTCGGTCTCGAACGCTTCGGGGTCGCGGCGCTCCATAAATTCGTGCGTGTAGCGGGCGTAGCAGTACTTGCAGCCGAACTCGCAGCCACGATAAGGATTGATGGTCCAGTGAAACGGAACCCGCCGCGAGTCGCAGCGGTTCAGCCACTTGCGGGTGGGCAGAGTACGATACTCGAGGCGGCGTTTTTCTTCCAGCACAGCACCGGAGGCGGCGAGGCGAGCGATACCGACGAGATTTTCCACCCGCGACTATTTTCGTCTTTTGTTCGCCCTGATGTCAAGCAGGCTTGAGAGCTCTTCTCTGTGAGGCCACCAATCCCATCGCCAGGCAAAACCCGGCGATCCAGCCCGCCAGAACATCGGTGGGCCAATGCACGCCCAGATAGATACGGGTGAATCCGATCATCAGCGGCAGTAAGATAGCAACGGCTAAGATAAAGCCGCGCGGCAGGCGGTGCCGCACTAGCGCCATCAGGACGACCGCGAACACCAGATAGCAGGTGGTCGAATCGAGCGAGTGCCCGCTGGGAAAGCTCCAGGAGGTGGGTGTGTGGATGCCGAACCAAGGATGCGGCCGGACCCGGCGCGCCAGTTCCTTGGCTATTTCGAGCAACACGGCAGCGGAGACGAACGCGGCAAGCGGAAACCAGGCCAGAATTCTAAGCCCTCGACTCCAAAGAAAGAAAAACAGAAGGACGGCGAAGAGCGGAAGCGGATATTTGCCGAGCAGCGTGATGGCTTTGCTGGCTTTGGTAAGCGCCGGCGAAGCCTGCGCATGAACCGCGGCTCGGACCGAGGCATCGAAATGGGCGGTATCCGAACGCAGCCAATGAAAGATGCAGAACTCGGCGATCACGAGCACGATCGCCGCAACGATGAATCCAAGGACAGCGGGAGCGAGCACTTCCGCTATACGGCGCCGGTCCCAGGCGTTGTATGGCTCGACGCTAGATAGAGTACTCATTCGTAGCGGAGCGCCTCCACCGGATCCAGACGTGCCGCTTTGCTGGCCGGCCAGATGCCGAAAAACAAGCCGGTTCCGGCGGAAACAACGATCCCGAGCACAGCCGCCCAGAGCGGCACCGTCGTCGGCAGGCTGGAGAAGATCAGCCCCGCAATCAGCGAAATCATCCACCCGAAGGCGATTCCCAAAACTCCTCCCATCGCGGTGAGCACAACGGCCTCCAACAGAAACTGCAAAATAATATCGGACCGCCTGGCGCCGATGGCTTTGCGCACGCCGATTTCTTTCGTGCGTTCGGTCACCGACACCAGCATAATATTCATCACGCCGATTCCGCCCACCAGCAGCCCGACCGAGCTGAGCACGACCATCACGATCGCGACCATTGCCGTGATCTGGTGGAAGTTGCTGACCATCTGATCCGCCGTGGACATACCGAAATTGTCGGGCTTCTCATACGGGACGTGGCGGTCGACGCGCAGCGTGACGCGCACCTGGTCGAGCGCGCGGGAGAGCATGCCCTCTTTCGCGTTCACCACGATGGCCAGGTCTTTATCCGATGGATAGTGCTTGTGAAAGGTGAAATAGGGCAGCAGAACACGCTTATCTTCCTGTCCGAAAAACGATGCGGCGGGCCGGTTCATCGTACCGATGATGGTGAAGCGCTGGCCGTTGACGGTGATCGGCTTGCCAATCGGATCGACATTGGCGTAAAGAGCTTTTTCAAGATCGGCCCCGATGACCGCAACCGGCGCGCGGCGCAGGTTCTCCTCTTTGGTGAAAAAACGTCCGGCGTGGATATCCGCCTGGCCTTCCTGCGCATACGCTTCCTCCACGCCCAACAGGCTGATGTTATACATGTCGTTGCCTTTGTAGCGGGCGTCGATGGAAAAATTGTTTTGAGGAAAGATCATTGGCGAGACTAGCGTGCAGGCATCGCAGTTGTTGCGAATATCGACAACGTTCTGGTACACCAGATTTTTGCGGGCCCGCTCTTCAGGCGTTGGGCGGGAGGTGCGGGGTCCTGCCTGAAATTTATAAATGATGATCGAGTTCGGGCCGAAGCTACTGAGCATGGCCGTTATCGAAGAATTGAAGCCGGTCAGAATGGCGCCGACGCCGATGATGGTACCGGTGCCGATGACAATGCCGATGATGGTCAGGAACGCCCGCATCTTGTGCGCGCGGATGGTCTCCACGGCCAACCAGGCGGCGTTGACGAAGGCGAGCCAGTTCATGGGTTACTTCTCCGTCCGCAGCGCTTCGATGGGATCGAGTTTGGCGGCTTGGCGCGCCGGATACACCCCAAAGAACAGACCTACAATCGCCGAAAGGCCCACGCCGATCACAACCGCGGTCACCGGCAGTGCCATGGGAATCGAAGCCGCATGGCGGATAAGCGCTGCCAGGATCCACGCGATGGCTACTCCGATAAGGCCGCCAATGGCGGCGAGCGTGGCCGATTCGACGAGAAACTGATTGAGAATGTCGCTGCGCCGGGCGCCAAGCGATTTCCGGATGCCGATCTCGTGCGTGCGCTCGGTAACCGCCGCCAGCATAATGTTCATAATCACTACGCCGCCCACAATCATAAACACGGACACGATGCCGACGGCGGTTGCAGCAACGGCGGCCGTCAAACTTTTCCAGAGGGTTACAAACGAATCCGACGAGATAATGCCGAAATTGTTGTCCTGGCCTGGCCGCAAGTGGCGGAACGCGCGCAGCAGCATGGTCACTTCGTCTTCCGCTTCGATCAGATGTCCTTGATCGATAGCTTTGCACACAAGCGACATGCCGTTCTTGGTGCCATACTGCTTTAAATAAGCGTCGATCGGAATCATCACGAAACTGTCCTGCGACTGCCCGAACACGCTGCCGAGTTGTTTGGCGGTACCGACCACCTCGAAAGGTTCGCCGTCGATGCGGATGGTCTTGCCGATGGGATCGCGGTCGAGGAAAAAGCGCTTGCGGATGTCATTGCCGATGAAAGCCACGCGCGCATGGCGCTGTACTTCGCCGGGCGAGATGGCACGCCCGATGTTCACCTCGACATTGTTCAGTTCGGGGATGTTGGAGGTAATCCCCTGAATATTAATGGTCGAATCGGTGGATTTGCCATTAAACGAAACCGCGCCGGTGGTAGACGCCATCATGCCAATGCCGCGGAGAAGCGTGCTGTGCTCGCGGATAAATCCGTATTCATCGCGCTGGATCTGCGGGTTGCGGTTGTACATCCGCATGAGTTCCTTGGGAGTGTGGTGTCCGACCCACGACATGCGCTCCACGCGGAAGCCGTCGGCGCCCATGTTCGAAACTTTGGTAGCGATATACAGATTCATGCCGTGAATCAGCGCGGTGACCGAAATCAGCGTGGTGGTCGCCAGAATGATTCCGAGCAGCGTGAGAAAGCTGCGCAGCTTGCTCTTATTGAGCGAGTCGATCGCGATGCGCCCGGCTTCCCAGAAAGAGGCGCTGGGGCGCAGTTTGGCTCTTGGCACGGCGTGTCCTATACAGACGTTAACCGAAGGCCGCTTGTTCCCTTAACCGACGGAAGCGCGCCGATCCAATCGAGCGCTACGCCATCCAGCCAGAAACGCGGCTTGCGGCGCGACAAAAATCCGAGGTGCCCTCCATGCTCGGGCGCTAACAGTTTCAGCGCCGGATTGCGGCGGAAGGCCGGATGGCGATAGATGGCGAACGGCACCAGCGGATCATCTTGAGCCGTAATCGTCAGAGTGGGCACGCGAATGGCGTCCAAAAAGCCGGCCGACGATTGTGTGGCGTAATAATTCGCGGCGGTACCGAAACCGTGCAGCGGCGCCGTGAAATGGTCGTCGAACTCCCAAATGGTCCGCACCGTGTCCAAGCCTTCTGTCGTATAGAGGTGCGGCTCGAGCCTGCTTTTTCTCTCCACGCGTTCACAGAGCCGTTGCAGAAAACGCCGGGCATAGAGGCAATTCGACGGTCTATCCAGAGTGCGCACACAGGCCGCCAGATCGATCGGCGTGGAGACGGCACAAACCCCGGCAATCAGATCCGTCCGGCCCAATTCACCGGCTAGCTTCAGCGCCACGTTTCCGCCCAAGGAAAAGCCCACAACGAATAACGGCTCGAGATGGCGCTCCCGCAATGCGTGCAGCACAAATAGCGGGTCTCCAGTTAATCCCGAATGATACATCGTCTCACAAATCTCCTCGGTCCCCCCGCAAGTCCGCATGTTGAGGCGGTGGACGCCAAAACCCCGCTCCAGCGCCGCCTGAGCGAAGCTATGGATGTAACCGGCATCGGCCGAACCTTCCAGCCCGTGCAGAAACAGGATTTGCCCGCGAACCGCACCCTCCGGCTGATGTTCCAGCGCCAGGACCCTGGTCTTGGCTTTGACGCAATATTCGTGGCGAACGCAAGGAAAGCGCCGCTGATCGATTTTGCGGGGCCAAAAATTGCCCGCAATCGTGAGCAGATGCGGATTTTTGAAGACAGGCCGGAAATCGTGCCGCAAACTCGATTGTACTTTTTCGCGGCCCGATGCGCCGGTGCGCAGCATATCGGATCATAAAGCGATGCAGCCCACACTGGTCATCCTGGAAACCATCTTTCTCATTCTGAGCATTCTGGTTGCTTTTGCCGTGCTCGCGACGGCGGCTCTGCTGCTGCTGCGCCTCAGCAGGGGAAGACGCCACGGCAAGAAACGCGAAGACGGTTTGAAGCTGGTGCGCCTCGACGAGGAGCTGAGAAATCGGGTGCGGCGAGTGAGGCGCGGCATCCTGCCGAAAAAGGAATGGAAGAGGCTTTCGAAGGCGAAGGGCGAGCAAACATATGAGAGCACCGTTTTTGTAGTTAATTTTCATCCGAAACTGCGAGCTCGCGAGGTGCAGGAACTGCGCAAGGCGATCGATATCATTACTCAAGCCGCCACGCCGAAGGACGAAGTCGTGGTGCGGATCGACTCCTCCGGCGGTACGGTTAACGGCTATGGACACGCGGCCTCTCAGTTGCTCCGAGTTCACGAGCGGGGCATTCCGCTGACTATTTGTGTCGATGAAATCGCCGCATCCGGTGGCTACATGTGCGCGGCTGTGGCGGACAAAATTATAGCGGCGCCATTTGCCTATATCGGTTCGATCGGTGTGGTGGCAGAGATGCCTAATTTTGCCGGACTGATGAGTAAGGCCGGCGTGCGCTACCTGGAGCTGACCTCGGGCGAGAAAAAGCGCACGGTCACACCTTTCACGGAGCCTACTCCGCAACAGGAGGCTATCGAACTAGAGCGCCTCCGGGCGATTCACGGGGCGTTCAAAGAACTGATCAAGAAGCGCCGGCCAAACGTCGACATCGACAAGGTCGCCGATGGAAATTATTGGCTGGCCGTGGAAGCCAAAGATCTGGGTCTTGTGGACGTTCTGCAAACCAGCGATGAATACCTGATTCAACAATCGGATTTGAATCGCCGTATTCTGGAAATCGATTGCGAACCGGAAGATAAAGGGATAGCCTCGAAACTGCTGGATCTATGACTGCGGGCAAGGCCTTCGTCGCCGCTTGCGCAGGAGGGCGGGGTTTCACCCCGCGTGGGGCTTCAGCCCCGCACCACGGGAGTTTTCATCCACGATTTAGCCGCACTACACTACCGGTTTCCCTTGCTTTTATAACTCGCCGAAACTCGTGTTGAGATGCCGCCGCGGGCAGCAAAATCGCCGACGACCGTTGCCGCAACCGGATGGGTTGCTTTGACAACATCGGCGAGCATGCGGTTCACCACGTTTTCCTGGAAAATACCGAGATTGCGATAGGCGAGCGTGTACATCTTGAGCGATTTCAGCTCCACGCAGCGGCGCGCCGGAGTATAGATCAGCCGCAGCGTTCCCGAATCCGGCAGGCCGGTCTTTGGGCAGACCGAAGTAAACTCCGGCATCACGATTTCAATTTCGTATTCGCCGAATTGGTTCGGCCAGGTTTCGATTTCGGGCAGATCGGCGCGGACGCCCGCTTCCGCGTGCTCGTCGGTATATTGCCTGTTCTTTTTCATTTCGCCTCCAGCTTTCTTGCGAGCAGATCGAGAAACAAGCCGACATCGGTTACGACGCCAACCGCTTGTCCGGTGCCACGGTCGCTGACTTTCGTTGGAACCGCTGGATTGATATCCACACAGACGGTCTTTACCCAGGCGGGCAGCATGTTTCCGGTCGCGATGGAGTGCAGCATCGAACTCAGGCAGAGCACCACGCCCGCGCCTTTTAGTTGCTCGGCGTAAGCGTCCTGAGCTTCGTTCATATCGGTGATGGTGTCGGGCAGCGGGCCGTCGTCGCGTAAGCTGCCGGCCAGCACAAACGGAACCTTGGCTCTCACGCATTCGTACATGACGCCCGAGGCGAGCCGCCCCGAGGCGACCGCTTGCGCGATGCCGCCCGCAATGTTGATCGCGTTGATGGCGCGCATGTGATTGCGATGGCCGTGTTCAGCCTGGCGGCCGTCGGAGGTGCGCACGCCGAGCGAGGTGCCCAGTAGCGAGGCTTCGATATCGTGAACGGCGAGCGCATTGCCGGCCAGCAGCGCGTCGATCCAAGCATTACGGATGAGCGCCGCGAGTGCCCCGCCTCCTCCGGTATGCACCACTACAGGCCCCGCAACAGCGACGATCCGCTTGCCATCGGCGCGCACCGCGCGCATGATGGCGGCGGTCTGGCTGACCGCGGTCTCCACCTGGCGTTCGGAGGAAATCTCGTTGCTCATGAAGGCGAAATCGAGCCGGTCGCGCTCTTTCGCCTCGGGCACAACGCGAATGCCCTTCCCGCCTACCACGATGGGATCGCCGACGCGGATGTCGCGCAAACGTAGGCATCGCGCCGTGCCCTCACGAACAAGGATCATCGCGTCCATACGCTGGTCCTGTACTTCAACCCAGCGGCCTCCGTGCCGCACCAGAGTGTGCTGGTTCGTCGTGGAATAGAAATCTTCGGGCGCGCACTGATCCTGCTCGGCCGGTCTGGTTTCGGCATCGCCGGCATTCACCGCCGTGCAGCCGAGCCGCAGCAGTTCGTTCATCAGCTGCGCCATCTGGCCCTCGGATGGCGCTTCGACACGCAGCCGCAGCGAGGAAGGATCACCGTTGGTTCGTCCGATCAGGAATTGCTCTACTTCGAAGCGGCCGCCAAACTCCACAACCGCGTCGAAGATTCGCTCCATGATGTGCGAATCGATCAGGTGCCCTTGCGCTTCGACGACTTCACGAACCGGCAGCCCAACAGGCAGCTTGAAGACTTGCTGTTCCTTCGTGCTCACGAGCGTGTCAGGAACAGCGGCAGGCCGTTCTTACTCGAGTAACTCGGGCGGTACCGGTCTTTCAGATACATATGATCCACGTCCACATGGCGCGGGCCGAGCTTAGGATCGGGAATAGTAACAAGCGCAAACTTACCTTCGGAGATAGCCGCCATCAGTCCGTGTTTATGGCTGGTGAAGGCGTCGTATGCCATGGTTCCGAACGTGGTCGCCACCATGCTATCCAAGAAGTCCGGCGCACCGCTGCGCAGATCGTAAGTCAGGTCGCTGACCACGGTTTCGGCTTTGGTCCGGTTCACGACCTCGTCGCTGAACGCCTCCGCCACGCTGAATTTCTTGCGATGGCCGAACGCATCCGGTTCGCCGTATTCTTTCACCTGGTAGCCGTTCCAGCGCGCGCCTTCCGACAGAATCACAAGCGCGTAGTTGCTCGGATTGTTCTTTTTGTCGGTCATCAGCAGCTCGACCATGTGATCCAGATCAAAGCTGAATTCGGGAATGCCGCAGCGGATCGAGGTTACGTAAGCCGTATAGAGCGCCGTATAGCCCGCATCGCGTCCGAAAACGCGGAAAATGCCCACCCGCTCGTGCGAACCGACCGTGGTGCGCTGGCGCTGAATGGCGTCTTTCGCCCGGGAGATCGCGGTCGAGAAGCCGATGCAATACTCCGTGTTGCGCACGTCGTTGTCCATCGTCTTCGGAATGCCGATCACGTTGAAGCCAAGCTTGTCTAGCGTAGCCGCATAGCTGAGCGTGTCGTCGCCGCCGATGGCGATCAGGTATTCGATATTCAGCTTTTCCAGATTCGACAGCACGTGCTTGCTCAGGTCGTAAGTGGTGACCGATTTGCCATCCGCCGTCCTCTGAGTGGCCGGGAAACCCTCTTCTTTGAGGAAGCAGGGCAGCTTGACCATCTTCGATGGATTGGTGCGGCTGGTGTGCAGGAACGTCCCGCCAGTGCGGTCAATCGTGCGCGTGTTTTCGCGGTTGAGCGGCAGAATGTAGTGCTTGACGCTTTCCGGATCGCTCAGATTCAGATCGGTCAGCCCTTTCCAGCCGAGGCGGATGCCGGTGACTTCATGCCCGTCCGTGGTCGCCCGGTATACCAGACTTTTGATGACGGAATTCAGTCCGGGGACATCGCCGCCTCCGGTCAGAATTCCGATTTTCTTACCTGCCATGAATTCCTCTTTTTGATGGATCTGCTGGGAACATTCCATTGTAGCGGTTGCCCGGCCTGCCGCCGGAGCATTTGGCGGCAACACGTTACAATAGAGCCTTCATGCCGCAACTGCTGGCGGACAAGACCGCCCTCGTGCTCGGAGTCGCGAACCGGTGGAGCATTGCCTATGCGATCGCCTCCGCGTTCGTGCGCGAAGGTGCGCGCCTGGTTCTGACCTACCAAGGCGAGCGCCAGAAGCAGACCGTGGAAGAGCTTGGGGCCGAAATGAATGTCGCCAAGGTCCTCAATTGCGATGTCACGCTCCCTGAAGACCTGGACCGGCTGACCGGCGAGTTGCGCGAAGTTTCGCCTACGCTCGACGCGGTAGTCCATAGTATTGCGTTCGCCAACCGCGAAGACCTGAGCCGGCCGTTTCTAGAAACCAGCCGCGAGGGATATCTGTTGGCGCAAGAAGTCAGCGCATATTCGCTGACGGCGGTCGCGCGTGCCGTGGTGCCGCTTATGCAAGGCGGCGGCTCAATTGTTACGCTGACTTACCTCGGTTCCAGCAGAGTAGTGCAAAACTACAACGTCATGGGAGTGGCGAAGGCAGCGCTCGAAGCCTCGGTGCGCTATCTCGCCTGCGATCTCGGTCCGCGCAAGATTCGCGTGAATGCGATCTCCGCCGGTCCCATCAAGACCGCTTCCGCGCGCGGCATCAAAGATTTTTCAAAAGTTCTCGAAGGAGTGGCGGCGCACGCGCCGCTGCGCCGGAACACCGATCCGGCGGAGGTTGCCGACACGGCGGTATTCCTGGCCAGCGATTTGGGCCGCGGAGTTACTGGAAACGTGTTATTTGTCGATGCCGGATTCCAAATCGTGGGGCTGGGCGCCGGCGAATGAGCACAATTGGATGTTCCCGCGCGCCTATCGTACTCGCGATTTCTTCGTCCAATTTCTACGAGTGAATTGACAGCGGTTCTTCCGATCCCTATTCTGGTTCTTTCAAGCGCAATCTGGGCGGCAAGTCGAATTGCCGCGCGCACGCGCCGCCTGGAAAGGCGGCGGCAGCCTGAAAGGCTGTCCCCACTTAGTCGAATACCCCTATGATCCAGGTTGAAAACCTCTCCAAAAAATATGCCCGCCATGTGGCGGTTGACCACATCTCCTTTGCCGTGGAAAAAGGCGACATTGTCGGCTTCCTCGGCCCGAACGGTGCGGGCAAGACGACGACCATGCGCATGCTCACCTGTTTTCTGCCTCCCTCCAACGGGCGCGCCAAGGTGGCCGGGTTCGATGTGTTCGATCAATCCTTCGAGGTGAAGAAGCGCATCGGCTATCTTCCGGAAACGCCTCCGATCTACCCGGAAATGAGCGTCGAGGATTACCTGACGTTCGTCGCGCGGCTGAAGAAAGTGCCCGGGCGCGAGATAAAAGCGCGCATCGAACGCGTCCTGGAACGCTGCGCGATCGCTGACGTGAAAGGAAAGCTGATCGGGAGACTCTCGAAGGGCTATCGCCAGCGCGTCGGCCTTGCCCAGGCCATCGTCCACAATCCGGACGTGCTCATCCTCGACGAGCCGACCGCGGGCCTCGACCCGAAGCAGATTAACGAAACGCGCGAACTGATTCGCGACTTATCGGGCGAACACACCATCATTCTCAGCACGCATATCCTGCCGGAGGTGGAGACCGTATGTAAGACCGTCATCATCATCAACCGCGGGCGGTTGGTCACCACCGATTCGGTTGAACATTTGAAGCAGCGCGGCGCCGGAAATGCCATCCAGGTTCAAATCGACACCGACGGCACGGCTCCCCCGGACACGGTCCGCCAGCGTCTGGAACAGGTCGCCGGCGTCAGCAAAGTAATCGATAAACCGCAAACCGCGGCGCCTTTCGTATTTGAAGTACAAAGCTTGCCCGGACACAACGCCCGGCCCGATCTCGCGCGCACCATCGTACACGCGGGCTGGAATCTTCTCGAACTAAAATCCATGACCTCAAGCCTCGAAGAAATCTATCTCTCATTGACCGGCGGCGCCATCGAGCCCGCCCCCAAACCGGCCGAGCCGGAAGTGCCCGCGGAAATTGTTGGAGAAACCAAGTGAGAAATATCTGGACTATCTGTCGCCGCGAACTTTATTCCTACTTCGTATCCCCCATTGCCTGGGTACTGCTCACGATCTTCGGATTTCTCAGCGGTGCTTTTACTTACATCATCAGCGCCAGCTTCGTCCGCATGACCTTTGAAAGCCAGATGCGCGGACAATCGATCCCGGTCAACATCAACCAGCAGGTGATCGCCCCGCTGTTTTCCAATATCGCGGTAATCAGCCTGTTTCTCATTCCTCTGATTGCGATGCGGCTGTTTGCCGAGGAGAAGCGGCAGGGAACGATTGAGCTGCTGATTACCTCTCCGGTTCACGATCTGGAGATCATTCTGGGCAAATGGCTCGCCTCCGTGTTGATGTACGGAGCGCTGCTGCTGGTCTTGCTGGCGGATTACTCGTTTCTATTCGCCTATGGCAATCCGGATATGCCTCCGGTTGGTACGGGATTTCTGGGACTCTTCCTGCAGGGCGCATGCCTGCTGGCTTTCGGCGCCTTCATCTCCACGCTCACGAACAACCAAATTGTCGCCGGAGCCATCGGATTCGCTGCGGCGCTGGTGCTCTGGATCCTGAACTGGACGACTTCGTTCGGCAATTCCGTAACGATTCAAGTGCTGAATTACCTGTCTATTGTCAGCCATCTCGATGGCTTCACGCGCGGAGTAATTGATTCAAAAGACATTGTGTATTACCTATCTATGATTTTCCTGGGTTTGTTTTTGACGGCTCGTTCGCTTGAGTCGGCGCGGTGGAGGGCATAAATGGCGGACTCCATTCTCAACAGCACACAAGAGCAGAAGCCCGAAGAACAGAAGCCAGCAAAGCCGCCGAAGCCTCCTAAGAAGGAGCCTACGCTGGCCGTTCGCCAAGCCCGCTACGGCGCCACCGCAACGATTTACACAATCGTCGTTCTGGCGATCTTAGGCGCTGTGAACTGGCTCGCATACCGCTACGACAGAACGGCTGACACGACCAGCAATGGGCAGTTTACGCTGTCGCAGGAAACCCAAAAGATAGTGACCAACCTGAAGAAGCCGGCGACGATCGTTTATTTCGACACAGCGAGTAACTTCGATCATGCCAAGGGTATTCTGCAGCGCTATAAAAATCTGGCCCCGGGGAAGATCAGCATCGAATACGTGGACTATGAAAAGAAGCCGACGCTCGCGCGTGCCTACGGGCTTCGTTTCCCGGGCACCGCTTACGTGCAAATCGGCAAGCGGCGGGAAGCGGCGAAAACACTCGATGAGCAAGGCATTACCGGCGCGTTCATCAAGGATTTGAAAGGCGTACGCACGGTCTGCTTCGTGAGCGGCAGCCAGGAACATGCGCTGACCGACACGGCGAGCACCGGCCTTTCCCAATTCAAGACTTTTCTACAACGAGACAACTATCAGTCGAATTCGATCACGCTGCTCGACAAGAGCGCGGTTCCGAGCGATTGCAATGTCCTGGTCGTGGCCGGCCCGCAGCTCACTTACACGCCGAATGAAGTGACCGCAATTAAGAACTACGTTGAGGGAGGCGGCCGCGCCTTCTTTATGCTCGATCCGCCGATCAACTTCGGACAGGAGCATGTCTCTCAAAATGCCGATTTGATGAAGCTGCTGGAAAGCTGGGGAGTCACGCCGGAAAACGATCTCGTCCTGGAACAGAATCCGGTGGATCAACTGTTCGGCTTCGGGCCCGAGATTCCGTTAGTCAATCATTATGGATCGCAGCCGATCGTCTCGGATTTGAAGAATACGTTCACGGGATTTCCGGTGGTGCGTTCGCTAAAAGTGAAGAGCACAGACAAAACAACTGTGGATACGCTGTTTTCTACCACCAACCACGCGATCGCCACGGTCCATTTGGATACCAACGAAGTCAATCCGGCGGATCCTTCGAACCTCAAAGGTCCGTTTGTCCTGGGGGCAGCCGGCACTTACGACACCGGCAAGTCCGGCAATCCCGGGCGTTTTGTGGTCATCGGCACTTCGGGCTTTCTCGACAACAGCATGATCGGCTTCCAGGCCAACCGCGATCTGGCCGAGAACACAGTCAATTGGCTTTCCTCAGACGAGGATCTGATTTCGATCCGCCCGAAGAAACCGGAAGATCGCCGCCTGACGGTGAATCAAGCGCAGATGAGCACGTTCTTCTATATCGATATCATCGCCATTCCGGTATTTCTCATTATTCTGGGAGTCGCGATCTTTATGAAAAGGCGCGCCAGCTAACGAGAAGCCATGAGAATTCGGAATTTGGTGATCGCGGCGATTGTGCTGGCGGTGTTGGCGTGCGGAGTCTGGTGGGCGAACAAGCATCCGAGCGCCAGCGCCGCATCGAAAACTCCTGCTTCGCCCCAGCTGGCCGATATTGCTGAAAATCAGATCACCCAGATCGATCTGGCGAAGAAGGGTGGAGATACGATCACGATCGGACGTGAGAAAGGAAAATGGGTGCTGACCGCGCCGCACGCCTTGCCGGCGGACCAGGATGCAGTGAGCAATCTTGCTTCTTCGCTGAGCCCTGTCAGCGCCGACAGCATCGTGGATGCCGCACCGAAAACAGTCGGACAATACGGGCTGAAGCAGCCTTCCCTCACGGTAACGGTTCACGAAAAGAACGGCAAGACAGCGAAGATCATTTTCGGAGGCGATGTTCCCGCCGGTTCTCTGGTTTACGCACAGGTATCGGGTAAGCCGGACGTCTATGCTGTTGCTTCTTCCGAGAGAGACTCGTTCGATAAGACCGAAAACGATCTGCGCGACAAACGCCTGCTGACTTTCGACAGCAGCAAGCTCACGCGCGTCGAGCTGACGTCCGCAAAGACCCACATGGAATTTGGGAAGAATAACCAGAACGATTGGGAGATCCTCAAGCCCGGCCCTTATCGCGCCGACAACTCTCAAGTGGAAGAGCTCGTCACCGATCTGAGCAACGCCAAAATGGATCTTTCGGATGACTTCAATCCGAAGAAAGTAAGCGCGGCCTTCTACAGCGGCAAGCACGCGGGAACCGTGAAGGTGACCGATTCGTCCGGATCGCAAACCTTGGAGCTGCGCAAGACCGGTGACAACTATTACGCCAAGAGCAGCGCTGTTCCGGGCATCTATAAACTCTCCGGGAACCTCGGATCGGAGATGGACAAGCCGGTCGACTATTTCCGCAAT
>DASVGP010000144.1:0-53412 GCA_036379475.1 Bryobacteraceae bacterium
ATCGAGGGAATAGAGGTATTGGCGATAGGCGAAGTAAATGCGCGCTGCTTTGCCGTCGGACCAATAGCTGACGCCGCGATTCCGCATTTTGAAAAAAACTTTCCGGCTTTTGTCGGGATTGAAGCGCCACAGCAGTTTGCCCGTCGCCGCATTCAAAGCGACCACGTTCACCTTCGGCGTGCTCGCGTAGAGGACACCGTTCACAATAAGCGGGTTGCACTCAAGTTCGGATCCGGGAAACCCATCGTGTGTATCGAAAGTCCAGGCAACCTGCAGATCTTTGACGTTGCTCCTGTTGACCTGAGTCAGAGGTGAGTAGCGGATATCGGCAAGGCTGCCTCCGTAGGAGGACCAATTCCGATATTTGTTTTGCGGCCCGGCACACCCGGAAGCGACGATTAAAGCGGCCAAAACACAGGCGGCAACGAAAGGATGCTTTCTCATTGGAAAAGCATTTCCGCTACGCGAGATTGGAAATGAGTACCACGTTATTCCTTAGTTCGTCCTCCATTACTTTACTTGATAAACCCGCGGGGGGAGTTGCGGAGGAAGTCGAGGAGATTGGCCACCTCGGGAGTGGCAGGCACCTCTTCTTCGATGCGGCAGACGGCCTGGCTCGTATTCAGGCCGGACCGGGTCAGGATACGGAAGGCGTTTTGCAGCGCTTCGATGGATTCGGAGGCATAGCCTGCGCGTTCGAGGCCGACGCGATTGGCGCCGTAAACCTGCGTGTCGTGATCGGAAGCGGTAATCGAGTAAGGAAGCACATCCTGCTTGATGACGCTGCGGCTGCCGATCATGCAATAGCGGCCGATGCGGCAGAACTGGTGAATGGCGCTCAAGCCGCCGATGTTGGCATGATCTTCGACGATGACGTGCCCGGCGAAAGTAACTCCGTTGGCGAGGATGGTCCGGTTGCCGACGATCACGTCGTGAGCAATGTGTACGTAGGCCATCAAGAGATTGCCGTCACCGATAGCGGTCAGCATTCCTCCGCCCTCGGTGCCGCGATGGATGGTGACGAATTCGCGGATGGAGTTGCCGCTGCCGATGCGAGTTTCCGAGGCTTCGCCTTTGTACTTCTTATCTTGCGGCGCGACGCCGCAGGAACAATAAGGATAGAAAACGTTGTCTTCGCCTATGGTCAGCTTACCTTCGAGATAAGCATGGGCGAGAAGGCGCGTGCGGGCGCCGATGTTCACCTCGCCGCGAACGATGCAGTAAGGGCCTATCTCGGCCTCGGGCGAGATTTCGGCTTGCGGATCGACGATGGCGGTTGGGTGGATCACTATTGCACGCAGCGGCCGGCCGCTTAGGCGAGCTGGTGCTCTGGCGTCTCGGCGGGCGCATTTGCCGAAGCGCGATCGGTCAGCTTGCACATCAGAGTGGCCTCGGCGACGACCTGGCCGTCAACGGTCGCCCGCCCCTGCATCTTCGCGACCGTTGTTTTGAGCCGGGTCAATTTCATCTCGATGCGCAACTGATCGCCTGGAACCACGGGCTTGCGAAATTTAGCGTCCTCCACCGAGGCCAGAAACATGATGCGCCCGCGAGTGTGCGGCGCCATTTTTGCGACCAGCAGCCCGGCCACTTGCGCCATGGCCTCGATGATCAGAACGCCGGGCATTATGGGGAAGCCCGGGAAATGCCCGGTGAAATATGGCTCGTTAAAACTGACGTTCTTGATGCCCACGATAGAATCGCCGGTCATTTCGAGAACGCGGTCCACCATCAACATGGGATAGCGATGGGGCAGGATGGCGCAGATCTCCTGAATCTCCATGAGGCAGGGCTATTATAACAATCCGATGCATCCTTTCAGGCGTTATGCCGCTGAGAAACAAAGAGAGATGGTCCGGCTGATCCGCGAGATGACGGAATGCGAATCTCCGAGCGACACGCCGCGAGCGGTAAACCGCATGGCAGAGCTTCTAGTAGAGCGAACGTCCGATATTGCAACTGCGGAACGGGTCAAGGCCAAAGGATTTGGCGATCACGTGCGCATTGAATTCGACGGCGGCGCGGAGGGCCAGATCCTCGCAATCGGACATTCGGATACGGTATGGCCGCTTGGAACGTTGGAGCACATGCCCTTCCGGGAGGCCGATGGGCGGCTGTGGGGACCGGGCGTGCTGGACATGAAATCCGGGCTGGCGTTTTTTATTTCGGCCATGCGAGGACTGCGCGAGTTAGGGGTGCCGGTGCGAAGAAAAATCGTGCTGTGGGTGGTTTCCGACGAAGAAGTCGGCAGCCCGGCATCCCGAGAGTTGACCGAAGCCGAAGCGAGGCGCAGCGATTGTGTGCTGGTGCTGGAACCCGGGACCAGACTGGCGGGCAAATTAAAAACATCGCGTAAAGGCGTAGGCCACTATACGATTTCGGTGCTGGGACGCGCCTCGCACGCGGGACTGGATTTTGCAAACGGCGCGAGCGCGATTGTGGAAGCGGCGAGACAGGTGGGAGAGATTGCTTCGTGGACCGATGCTACGCGCGGGATCACCGTCAATCCGGGCGTGATCCGCGGGGGAACGCGAACCAACGTGGTTGCGGCGGAGGCATGCGTCGAGGTAGACGCCCGCGCCGTGGGGGCCGAAGATGCGGCGTGGCTCGACCGCAAGTTCCACGAATTAAAGCCTTTCGACGCGCGCTGCGGGTTGCGGATTGAGGGCGGATTCAACCGCCCGCCCATGGAGCGGACAGAGAAAATCGTGGCGCTGTTTGCGCAAGCGCAACGGATTGCAAGCGAAATGGCTGTCGAGTTGGAGGAATCTTCGAGCGGCGGCGGTTCGGACGGAAGCTTCACGGCGGCGCTGGGCGTGCCTACGCTTGATGGAGTCGGCGGTCTGGGCGAAGGCGCGCATTCCGCGAATGAGAGCATTCTGGTGAATCGGATTGCGGACAGGACGGCGCTGCTGATGGGGCTGGTGGCAGGACTATGAGCGCGAGCGGCGCTTCCGGTATCCGCGCGATCTGGATAGGATCGGCAACTGTTCAGAGGGTCAGTTCGTAGGTGTAAAGGACGGTGTTCCGCTTCCAGCCGAGGCTCTCGTAGGCGGCTTGAGCCGTTGTGTTTGTAATCTCGGTCGAAAGCACCAGCCGTATCGCTCCGGTGCGCCGGCCGTATTCCGCAGCCTTCTCCAGTAGGGCAGTTCCTGCTCCGCGCCGCCGTGATTCTGGGGCTACGAACAGATCGTTCAGGATGAAAATGCGCGCCATCCCCATGGAAGAGAAGCTCGGATAGAGTTGCGTGAACCCAACGGCGACGGCATTTTCAAAGGCCAGGAAGACAGTCGATTGGCTGCGGGCAAAGCGGTCGAACAGAAAGTGGCGTGCTCGTTCGGGATCGCTTGGCTGGCGATAGAACTGGCGGTAAGCATCGAACAGAGGGACGAGGAGATCCAGATCCTCGGCGGTAGCCTGCCTGATTTCAATCCCACGGTTGCTCATAGAAACTTATAGTATGGCTTCAGCCGCAAAGCCTAGAGAGGAGGAGTGCTCCCTGAAAAATGGACCGAATCTTCCTGTTGTCTCCTGCAAAGGCCGGCGGGCCGCGATACGAGATGCTTCTGCGCAAGCAAGCAGCATTCGACCTGGCGGTCAAACTTCGCGACTGCGCGGCGAGTATCGGCGAGGTCTACAGCTTTATCAGCGGATTATATTTTCGCGGCAAGATGACGTATGCGGAGAGATTCGGCGCTTCTCCTTCGGGCGCTCCTTCTACACTGGTCGTCGTGCCCGGCGCCGGCCTGGTTCCTCCTGAGACGGTCGTGACCGCGGAGCAACTGCGCGCGATCGCTGAGGTTCCGGTGGACGAACGCAATCCCGCTTATCGTGACCCGCTTCTCCAGACGGCGAGACTACTGGATCGGCACGCGGGGCCGGAGTGCTTGCATGTGCTGCTGGGCAGTATTGCAAGCGGAAAGTACACCGGCCCGCTGCTTGAGGTGTTTGGCGAGCGCCTGATGTTTCCGGCCGATTTTGTCGGAAGAGGAGACATGAGCCGCGGCGGACTGATGCTGCGCCATGCGCATTCGGGGATTGAGTTAGCATACGTCCCGGTACACGGATCTGTCCGGCACGGCGCCCGGCCGCCGAGGTTAGAACGATGGCGGAAGCCGTGATTCTAGTCGGGCCGCAGGGCTCGGGCAAGACGACTTACTTCCTGAATCACTTCGCCGCCACTCATACGCATATCAGCCGTGATCTGCAACAGACGCCGGAACGGGAAATGGAGTTGGTCCGCGAATGTCTTCGCGCCGGGCGTTCTTTTGTCGTGGACAACACGAACGCGACGCGGGCTGCGCGCGCTCCCTATGTTCGCGAGGCGCAGGCGGCGGGGTTTCGCGTGATTTGCTGCTTCTTCGACCTGCCTGTGCGAACCGCAATTGGACGAAACAACCACCGCAAAGACAAAAAGCCGATTCCCGTGCCTGCCATCCTGAGGACGGCCAAGCTCCTGGAGCCGCCGTCGCCTGAAGAAGGATTCGATGCGATTAGAACGATTCAGGCGATTTAGCTCTAGAACTTCAGCAGCAGGACGGATCGTTCCGAAGTTAAAAAATCGTGTATCCGAATCGCCTCACGGCGTATCAATTCCTCAATCACCTTAGAGGGAAAGTCGCATCGCTCAATCCGGATCACTTTCGGAGGCGGACCAACGCGTTCCGCCAAACGGACGAAGTCGATATCCGCGCTGATCAGCGCGGCGAACTCCATTTGGCGCGCCCACTGAAACAAAGTCGTGTCCGGCGCTCCAATCAGATCATGTTCATAGACGCTTTCCAACTCGGGGAAAAGGCCAGCCAGCTTTCGAATCAGTTTAGGCGAAAGATTTTGGTCGAGAAGAATGCGCACGGACTATTGACGACCGTATGCGCTGTCAGCCATATCTGCTGCGAAAGCATATACGGCCGCGAAGTCCTCTTTCTCGAGCCCGGGGTGCTCTTCGAGGATCTCTTCTTCGGACATGCCGTGAGCTAGCCAGCCGAGGACATCATTCACGGTGATGCGCATCCCGCGGATGCAAGGCTTCCCGTCGCGCTTGTCCGTCTCGATTGTAATGCGCGGGTGTGCCGTTACCATAGCTTTGATTATCCCGTAAAGCCCCAGAGAAAAGCACGCAGTTCGGGGGATCTTACCCCATTTGAGCTTCCCTGCGTGTTACTCTTTAGCTTCGTTTTCGAGAATGGCTGACGCGAAGCTGCAAATCGTGCCGATCGGAGGTTTGGGAGAGTTCGGCATGAACTCCATGGCACTGCGCTATGGAGACGACATCATTGTGATCGACGCGGGAATGATGTTCCCGGAATCGGAGTTACTCGGCGTCGATATCGTCACCCCTGATTTCTCATATCTCCAGCAGCACGCTTCTCTGGTCCGCGGCGTCATCCTCACGCACGGCCACGAGGACCACATCGGCGGCGTGCCGTTCCTGCTTTCGGATCTCAATGTGCCGGTTTACGGCACCGAATTCACGCTGGCGCTAGTAGAGCGGCGACTCGAGGAGCATCAACTGCTGGATGCGGCGCAACTGCGGCCGGTAAAGCCAGGCGAGCGGATCACACTGGGGCCGTTTCAAATCGAGTTCATCCACGTCACGCATTCGATCGTGAGCGCGGTTGCGCTAGCGATCACAACCCCGCTCGGCGTCGTGATCCACACCGGCGATTTCAAAGTCGATCCCACACCCACCGACAACGAACCATTCGATCTGCACACACTGGCCGAATACGGCAAGCGCGGCGTGCTGCTGCTGATGTCGGATTCGACCAATGTGGACCGTCCCGGGTATACCGAGAGCGAACGCGCCGTGCGGCCGCGCTTTGAAGAACTATTTGCCCGCGCGCATGGACGGCTTGTCATTTCCTGCTTCAGCAGCTCGATTCACCGATTGCAGCAGGTTCTCGACCTGGCCGATGAATACGGACGCAAGGTGGCGTTTCTCGGACGCAGTTTGTTGAACGTGACCGAGATCGCTCACAACCTGGGATTACTCTCGGTGCCCGATTCGACGCTGCTGCGCCCGCAAGACATCATGCAGATGCCGCCGGACAAGGTTGTGGCGGTCGTCTCCGGCACGCAAGGCGAGCCGATGTCGGCGATGTCTCGCGTGGCGGTGGATAATCACAAGCATCTGTATCTCAAGCCAGGCGACACAGTGGTTTTGAGTTCGCGCATCATTCCCGGCAATGAAAAAGCGATCTTTCGCATGATGAACCATATCGCCAAACGCGGCGCGGATCTGATATACGGCACGATGCGGCCGCCGGTACACGTCTCCGGACATGCCAGCGAGGAGGAATTGAAGCTGGTGCTGAACCTGGTGCGGCCGCGCTATTTCGTTCCCATTCACGGCGAATACCGCCAGCTCTCGCGCCACGCCTCGCTGGCCCAGCATCTGCGCTGCGCCGGACTCGAAGATAGCTTTGTGCTCGAAACCGGTGAAACGCTCGAAATCGACAGCGCGGGCGCGCGGCGCGGCGAGAAGATTGACGTTGGCCGCGTCTGCATCGATTCCGGATCGCTCGACGACGTGGTGGAAGAACTCACCATTCGCGACCGTAAGCATCTTTCCGAAGACGGTTTCGTGCTGCCCGTGATCGCCATCAACAAACTCACGGGCAGAAGCGAGACCTTGCCGGAGATTGTCAGCCGCGGTTTTTTGGGCGGCGACGGAGGGCCCATTTTGCAGGAGGCGCGGACGGTGGTTGCGCGAACCCTGGAAAGCTCTACAGCGGAGGAGCGCGGCGACTGGGGCCTGATGCAGGAGAAGATACGAATCGAGCTGAAACGCTTTCTCAGCAAGCAGACCCAGCGCAGGCCGCTGATCATGCCGGTAATCCTCGAAATCTAACGGGAGTACAATACTTCATGGAGGGCGGTATATGAAACTAGTACTCAGTCTCGTAGCAACAGGTTGCTTATTTGTTGGCGGTGCGTTTGCCGCGCAGATTAACGGCTACGTCTCCGAATCGATGTGTGGGGCCAAACACTCCACCGTCAGCAAGGCCAACACTCAATGCATAGAAAAGTGCTTGAAGGGCGGCTCGTCGCCGGTTCTTGTCCGCAACGGGCAAGTCTACACGTTCGACGCAGCTTCCCAGCACAAAGCAGCCAGGCACGCCGGTCAGGAAGTCAAAATCAACGGCACGGAAAGCGGCAATACCATTCACATCAAGTCGATTAAGAAGGGTTAGTAACTCAGTGCTTGAATTCGAGGTTCAGCCGGCCGGCTGAACCTCGATAGAGTACGGCCATATTCTTTAGTTTGTGCTTCCCATTGAGCGGGAAGTAGAGATAACCTTCCACGGCATTTGCGGTATCCTTCCGTGGCAGTTCCTTCTTCTTCAGAATCTCGAGCAGTTTTGCGTTGCCCTGAGCCTTGTCGTCCATTTTTGCGGCAACGTGTATGTCCTTTGGATCTCCCGGCGAAACGCCTCCCCCGCCAACCATTCCGCCGAGACCAGCCAAGACTCCGGAATGCTTGATGCTGGTCTTGTCGGTGAGGACCATGGCTCCGCTTCCCGCGATCTCGTCCGGTTCGAACGGCTTGGAACGTTCGCCGTCGTTGTGGGCTAGCAAAATGAAATCGTCGGGACTGACTTCGATGGGTTTATCCGAGGTGGATTCGATGCGCACGTGCAGAATGACAATGCCTTTGCCCGGATCGATACCGAGTTTTTGTGCCACTTCCTGCTCGGAGAGCGTGAGGGTGGCTTGAATCTCGACCTTGCTGTTTGCCGCCGAAGTAGAGGGCGAGACGACTTTCCGCGCGCCAAACACACTAGCGGCGCAAAAGAGCATGGTTCCGGTGAATATGAACGCGCGCATCTCTATATTTGCTAGGGTAGCGCGAACGCGAGCGCGACGGGCGAGGTAGCCCAAGTTCGTCAGGGTCACGGCTGAGACTGCTCCCTGGCGGTCGCCGATCGGTAAGCTATTGAGTGGTGATGCTAAAGCTGAGCCCCGAGTTTGCGCCAAGTGAACAGTATTGAGTTAAATAGCGAGCCTAGCCCGTGGCTAGGATTCTTCAATCGTCACGGAGGCGATGGCGTCGCCTTGGCGGATCGCGTTCACCACTTCCTGACCGGAGCGGACCTGGCCGAACACGGTGTGTTTGCCGTTGAGCCAATCAGTGACCACGTGGGTAATGAAGAATTGGCTGCCATTGGTATTGGGACCGGCATTGGCCATGGAAAAGGATCCTACCTGATGCTTGTGCGGGTTGCCCTTGGTTTCGTCTTCAAAGCGATAGCCGGGGCCGCCGCGGCCGGAAGCGGTGGGATCGCCGCCCTGAATCATGAAGTCGGGGATGACGCGATGGAACACGGTGCCGTCGTAAAAACCGTCGCGGGCCAGGAACACGAAATTGTTCACCGTCTTAGGGGCTTCCTTGGGAAACAGATCGGCGACGATCTCGCCGTGCGGAGTGGCGATGCGCGCCACGTAATTTTTGGCCGGATCGATGGTCATGGGAGGCGGGGCCGAATATTGCTTGCTCATGCCCTCAGTTTAGGCCACCGCTCATGACTCTCCTCCGATCGGCATCCGCTACACTAGGGAGTTTGATTCACAACCTCCGGGGGACTTTTCGGTTCCGAGTGCAAGGCACTCGCGCTGAAACCAGCCTCCTCAGTGTGACGTCAGGGAATCTGTCGCGCACTACGGAAAGGATTCGCTTCTAGGATGTCCCATCACAGGCTGAAATGCCTGCGCATGCCGCCACTCGCAGCTTACTTGATCGCGGGTGTTTACCTTTTCGGTGCGCTGTCGGGCGCCGCTCAGGCGCAAACGCAGCAGGAGCAGAGCGCGCAGCAGAAACCGCAGACCCCTCCAGCGAAGGGCCAGCCGGCCCCGCCCAAACCGCCCTCGGCGCAAAACCCCTTCGAAAACGTGCCCACGGCGCCGCAACAAAAGCCGCAAGCCAAGGCCCAGGGCCCGAAGGTGGCGGCAAACGAGATCGAGGCGATCGAATTTCGCGGCCAGCGCCGTGTTTCCCAGGACTACATGCGCGCGCTCATCTATTCGCGCGTAGGCGACGTCTACGATCCCGCAACGGTGCATCGCGATTTTATGGCGCTGTGGAACACGGCGCGGTTTGACGATATCAAGGTGGAAACCGAGAAGGGACCCAAGGGCGGCATCGTGCTGCGCTTCGTGGTGACCGAGCGCCGGATGATCCACACCATCGATTACGTGGGCAACAAGGCGATCACGAAATCCGATATTCTGGACCGCTTCAAGGACCGGCACGTGTCGCTTGTGCCCGAATCGCAATACGATCCGGGCAAGATTCAGCACGCCAAGAACGTGCTGGAGGAGTTCGAGGCCGAGCGCGGCCATCAATACGCCACGGTCACTCCGGTGGTGCGGCAGGTCCCTCCGGGAGGCGTGGACGTCACCTTCCAAATCAATGAAGGCCCCAAGGTAAAGGTCAACCATATTTGGATCGAAGGCAACCACGCCTTCAACGACCGCGCGGTTGTCGAAGCCATGAAAAACACGCGGCCGATCGGCATTCCGCACTCCTGGCTGCTGGAAGATCTGTTCCCGCGCACCTACGATTCGGCGAAACTGGACGAGGATTTCGAGCGCATCCGGCAGTTCTATCAATCGCGCGGGTACTTCGAGGCGCACGTCATCAGTCACAATCAGCACATCTACGACGTGTACGGCCACGGCGTCAGAATTCCGCTGGTCAACCCCAAGAAGCCGGGCAAGCGCGTGGACATCACGGTGGTGCTATCGGAAGGCGACAAATATTACCTGCGCAATTTCAACTTTGTGGGCATGAAGCTGTTCAAGACGCCCAATCTGATCGCCGGCCAAGTGTTCAAGATGAAGCCCGGCGACGTGTTCTCCACCGAGAAGCTGCAAAAGGGCCTGGACCAGATGAAAAAGCTGTACGCGAATTTCGGCTATATCGATTTCGTGGGTTCGCCCGATCCCGAGCCGGTGCCAGGCACGGATAAAATCGACCTGAACCTGGATATCGACGAAGGGCATCAGTTTTTTGTCCGGCGCATTGATTTTCAGGGCAACACGACCACACGCGACAAGGTGATCCGCCGCCAACTGCTGATCAACGAAGGCGATCTCTACAGCCAGCAGCTTTGGGACACCAGCATTCTGCGCCTCAACCAGCTCGGCTATTTCCAGCCCCTAAAGGCCGACCAGGACACTCAGATCACGCGCGATCCCAAGACGAATACGGTGGATCTGCTGCTGAAGGTACACGAGCGGGGAAAGAATTCGATTCAGCTCAATGGCGGCGTTTCGGGCATCTTCGGCAGCTTCATTGGTTTTTCCTATGCGACGAATAATTTCCTTGGACTCGGCGAGACGCTCAGCCTGACCAGCCAGCTCGGCACGCTGATGAACGATGTGACGTTCGGCTTCACCGAGCCTTACTTTATGGATCATCCGATCGAGACCGGATTCAACATTTTTTACCAGCGCTACAGCTTTAACGAGGGCCAGCAGGAATCGGTTTTTTACGGGCAGAATCTGACCGGGCTGTTCAACTCGCTGGGCGAGGATAATCTGCTGAACTACACGACGAACGGCTACGGATTCACCACCTTCGCGAGCTATCACCTGAAGCGCAGCTTCGCTCGCGTGGGCCTGAGCTACGGCTACAGCATCCAAAAACTCAACCCGCTGACCCCCGCGGCCAGCCAGTATTTCGATTATCTGAATTTTGAGGGCGTGGGCGGACCGTCGGAAGTAGTCAATGCGCAGAACTGCCAGACTGTTGCCGGAGGGCCTACGGTCGCGGGGTGCAATTCGCTTTCCGGAATCAAGGCCAGCACGATCACGCCGTTGTTCTCCTACGACAGAGTGGACAACCCCATGACTCCGTCGCACGGCCTGCGCGCGAACCTCAGCTTCGGGTTCACCGGCAGCGCCCTGGGCGGCAACGTGAATTACCTCCAGCCGGCACTCGATGTCGCCTATTTCCACCGCGCGCCGATCTTCAAGAACAACATTCTGGCGTTTCACTGGAACGCACGGATGATCACCGGATTCAACGGCAAGGTCGCGCCACCGTACAGCCGCTATTACATTGGCGGCGAAGACGACGTGCGGGGCTTCTACATCATGACCATCAGCCCGTTCGCCTACATTCCGACGATCACTTCGGTTCCGGTGTACAACGCCGACGGCACGGCGCGCGTGCAAAAAGCTATCGCGTCAGACGGAACGGTATCGGAAAACCAAATGCTCACGAGCGTTCCCGCCTACCAGCTCGTGATGCCCGGCGGCGACCTGGCATCGGTATTCAATTTCGAATACCGCATCCCGATCTTCGGGCCGTTGACGCTGGAGCCATTTCTGGACGTGGGCATCGACCGGATCCTCTTCCCCAGCCAGTTGGGCCTGAATCCGGGGCGCGTGGCGCAGATCCAGAACATCTTCCCGGAATACAAATTCAATGCCCGCGCGGTGATCGCGCCTGGAACCGAGAAGCCACGCATCTCGACCGGGATTCAGTTGCAGGTCATCATGCCGGTGGTACATGCGCCGTTCCGGCTCTACTGGGCTTACAATTTGAGCTATGTGAACACGACTCTGCAGCCGCCGGTCATCGCTGACGGGGCGTTTTTCCCCAACGCCGCGACCTTCGATTTCGCCCAGAAGAACTATCTTGGAACACCGATCCCTTGGCAGGAGAAGCATTCGATGTTTCAGTTCACCGTGGGGCGGGTGTTCTGAGGCGGGCCACCGCTCCCTCGCGGTCGCGGCTCCGAACAGAACCCCGACCGTGAGGGAGGGGACGCTCTGCAAGAAATTGTGCAATCATAATAGGAAATCCACAGACAGGAAGCAGGAAGTAAGATCTTTATGAAACGCAGTTTGATTCCGGCGGCATTGCTGTCGCTCGCTATTGGTAGTTATGCGCAGAAGCCGGCCGATCCGCCGTCCGCCACCCATCCCGAGAAGATCGCCATCATGAGCCTTCAAGGAGCATTGGTCGGAACCACGGACGGACAGGCGGCGAACAAGAAACTCACTGCCGAATTCGAGCCAAAGAAAAAAGCGTTCGATGCGCGTAGGGCACAAATTCAGCAGGAAGAACAACAGCTGCAAAAAAGTGCCAACGTCATGAGCGCGCAAAAGCGTGCCGACGAGCAGCGCAAGATCGACGACGATAAACGCATGCTACAGCGCGACATGCAGGACGCCAAGGAAGATTTGCAGAACGAGCAGCAGCAAATCCTGCAAAAGCTGGGGCAGCGCCTGATGGCGGTGATCAGCAAGTACGCAAAGGACAACGGCTACACCATGGTGCTCGACGACAGCAATCCGAGCAATCCGATTCTCTACGCGGCCACCGATACGGACATTACGCGGGACATTATCGCGTTGTACAACAAGACCACGGCGAACGAAGGGCCGATTGACGTGCCGCATGCTCCGGGAAGCTCGTCGAAGCCGGCAACGCCGGGAACACCGGCACCAGGGAAGTAGCGGCACAGCAGATAGACAGACCGCAAAAGACGATGGTCTGTCCCACATCGACGCGGCACGCATGAGTGCGTGCGCTACGAGGGCATGGCGGTTTCGATTAAAGATATCGGGAGGCTGGCCGGGGTTTCGCATTCCACCGTTTCGCGGGCGCTGCGCAATAGCCCGCTGATCTCGCCTAAAACCGCGCAGCGCATTCAGAAGATCGCCAGCGAAGCCGGCTATAGCGCGAGTGCGGTGGCGCGCAGTTTGGTGACGCAAAGGACGCACGCCATCGGCGCCGTGGTCACATCCATCGCCGATCCTTTCAACGGAGAGGTCGTGGCGGGCATCGAGGAAACCGCGAACCGGCACGGCTATTCGGTGATTCTGGCCAGCTCGCAGGCCGACCCGGAGCGCGAAATCGCGGTGGTGCGTTCGTTTCAGGAGCGCCGGCTGGACGGCATTCTGGTCGCTTCTTCGCGCGTCGGCGCGCTCTACGCGCCGCTGCTGTCGGAAGTAAAAATTCCCGTCGTACTCCTCAACAACCAGCATCCGGACGGGTTTGTTCATTCGGTGAGCATCGATAACGTGCACGGCGCGTATTTGGCGGCGCGGCATTTGATCGAACTCGGGCATCGCGAGATTGCGTACGTGGGAGACCGGACTGGGTTGCACTCGGATAGCGAGCGTTTCGCGGGATACCGGAAAGCGCTGGAAGAGGCGGGTTTACCGTTGCGGCAGGAGTTCGTGGTGCGCGGCGATGGCAAGCCTGAAGGAGCGGCCCAAGCGGTCGCGCCCTTGCTCACGCGCCGCGGCCGGCCGAGCGCTATTTTCTGCTACAACGATATGTCGGCTCTGGGGGTGCTGCAAGAGGCGGCGAAAAACCGGCTGGCGGTTCCGGCGGATTTGTCGGTCGCCGGCTTCGACGATATTTTCTTTGCCGAACTTCTTCAGCCTGGGCTTACTACGGTTCGCCAGCCGAAGAGAGAGATGGGCCGCCGCGCGATGGAACTGCTGTTTGCGGTGCTCGGCGGCGAGCATGCGGAAAGAGAGATCGTGATTCGGGGAGAGCTTGTGGTGCGCGGGTCTACGGGCAGATTTGTGGAATAAGCCATTTGGCCTGTCGCCATCTGCTTCTGCACCAGCACAGGCCAAAAGGCCTATTCCACTACTTACCAGGCGACCTCGGCCGGGAAAAACTCCGCGACCAGATCCTCATAGTAAGGCTTGATTTCGCGGAAGTTCGGACGCTCCCGCCCTTTCGAATACAAATCGTAGGCGTTGAACTTGCGCACCCACTCGAACATCTCGCGGTCCTGATCGTTCATCAGATAATCGTAGGCGCCGTGCCTGTGGGCCGGATAGAACGAGTGATAGCGCAGCATGTACTGCGCGGGCTCCGGGAGGTAATCGCGCGCGACGCGATAGATATATTCGTCGTGGCCCCAGGACATGTAGACGTTATCCAGCCCGCAGTTCTTCCGATAGATGCCCAGTTTCGTCTGGTACCCGGGATATTTGCTGTCGGGATTGGCCGCGAAGAATTCGGGGAAAACGATCTCGTCCGAATAGGCACAGCCCACAGGGAACGTATCACCGACCACAGCCCATTGCGGCTCGCCATAGAGGCACAGCACTTTTCCGAGATCGTGAATAAAACCGGCCAGCACGAACCAGCGCGGATGGCCGTCCTTGCGGATGGCTTCGGAAGTTTGCAGCAGATGCTCGATCTGCGTCAGGTCGGTATCGGGGTCGCTGTCGTCAACGAGCGTATTGAGATAATCGGCCATCTCCCAGATGCTTTTCTTGTCCCGCTTTAAACCGCAATACTCTTTCCGCTTTTGCAGCACGAAGCGCAGCGTCTGGTGCGCGTGGTTCTGGCGGTAGAACTCGGTGACAGTGGGATTGGCGTCGGCTTTGTAGTTGCGGAATTCGGCTTCCGATTTTCCTTCTTTATAACGGGCGGCGACGAAATCGTCCCATTCGTCGACGTGATGCAGGGGCTGAGCTTCCATGTATGGGTTCCTCGCACTCTTATTATGCACACGTGTGCATGGAGGATGCAAGAAGCTAGCGCGCGGCCATTCTGCGGTACTTCCTGACCGCCCTTTCGTGCGCCGCAAGGGTGGTGGAGAAAGCATGGCGGCCGGAACCGCCGGGGCGGGCGACAAAATACAGATACTTGGTTTCGGCCGGATGCAGCGCGGCTTGGAGCGAAGCTTTTCCCGGATTGCAGATGGGACCCGGCGGAAGGCCGGCGTGTGTGTAGGTGTTATACGGATTCTTGCTGGCCAACTCGGACTTGAGGATCACGCCAGTGTAGCGGTCGCCCAGCAGCGCGGCATAGATGGTTGTGGGGTCGCATTGGAGCGGCATTCCCAGCCGCAGCCGGTTAAAAAAAACAGAGGCGACCAGCGCCCGCTCTTCCGGGATCGCGGTTTCTTTTTGGACCATGGAAGCGATGGTGACGATCTTGTGGATCTCGGCCGGATCCGCCGGGCCGCCGAGCGCCGCCCAGGTCTTACGAAACTCGCCGGTCATCATCCGGCAGAGGTGCTTTGCAGTGGTGGTGTGCGTGACGCGGTAGGTGGAAGGAAAGAGATAGCCTTCCAGATTGGGCGCCAGCGGATCGAGGTCGTGGATGCCGCTGGTATCTGCAACCTGTTTCAGGAACACCTGGCCGGTCATGATGTTGAGGCGCTTCAGGAAATTCGCGATATCGAAGATATTGCTGCCTTCGGGGACTCTCAAATCCTGGAAAAAAACTTGGCCCCGGCGGATTTTATCGAAAACGTCCCAGGGCGTTTGGGCTTTCGCGAAGCGGTACTCGCCGGCTTGCAGCGTGGCGTTGGGATGCAGTGCGCGCACGATGAGAAACGCCCAGGAGGAGCGCACGATTCCGCGCTTTTCCAGATCGCGCGCAATGCCGCGCGAAGAGGTGCCGTGCTCAATGTCCACAAACGCGGCGCTCTGAAAGCCCCGATAGGGTCCGAAAAATCGATAAGCCGCGGCAATGATGGCCGCAAGGATGACAAGCGCGGCGAATACTCGGGCGATCCGTCGTAGCGGTCTCATAGATCGCTCACGGTATCGAGATAGCTTTGGAGGAGCAAGACCGCGGCCATGCGATCCACGGCTCTCTTGCGTTCCTCAAGCGTGGCGCGGCCCTCATGCAAGGCGCGCTCGGCCTCCGCGGAGGTCAGGCGCTCGTCCCAATAGACCACCGGCAACCCCAAGTGCCGGCCGAGGCGCTCGGCGAATTCCCTGGTATACACTTCCTGGCGGCTTTCCGATCCGCTCATATGCAGCGGCCTGCCAACCAGCAGCTGGCGCACGTCCCTTTCAGCGGCGATCCGCTTCAATTGATCGAGATCGTCCCGAATACGGCTGCGCTCCAAAGTTTGGAGTCCCTGCGCGGTGATGCCCAGCGGATCGCTAACGGCGAGGCCGATCCTCTTCTTGCCGACATCGAGAGCCAGCACTCGCCCGGTCATCTCCTTCAATTATGTTAGCCCCCTGTTAGCGACCTAGTTGGCACTAACCGTCCCAATGTCTCGCTTACGCTCGGGACTCAGTTTTGAAGTTAGAGGACCGCTTCGACCGGCGGCTCGCTTCCTTTGACAGTAAGGGCAGGCTTTTCGCATTGCACTTCCGTGCGCACATAAGCCAGCGCCGCCACTTCGCCGAAGGCGGGCGAGTAGACTGCCGACGCGA
Source organism: Bryobacteraceae bacterium (assembly GCA_036379475.1). GTDB lineage: Bacteria > Acidobacteriota > Terriglobia > Bryobacterales > Bryobacteraceae > Bog-105. Next base: position 16,165 of record DASVGP010000144.1, read on the forward strand.
TTTCGGCCGCGTCGGCACCGCGCGCGGTCAGCCGGGTTCCCGGCTCCGGCGGTGTATTGGCTTTGATGCGAACCGGCATCAGTACGCGATGGACCTGACCGCGGGAGCGGACGCGCTCGACAATCTCCTGGCCAAGATAGCAGCCCTTGCTGCAATGCACCGCGTGCATCTGGCCCGTTTCCTGCACCAGGTACCGCTCGGTGATTTCGTCGCCATAGCGCGGCAAGCCGTTTTCGATGCGCACTGTGCGAGCGGCTTCCGCATCGGCCTGTGGAATCTGCAAGCGTTCGGTCAGAGCCTGCTTTTCGCCGGCTGGAACAAAGATACGAACGCCATCGATACCCGCGCTGCGGACGCGGACGGCAAATCCGGTCTCCCACGAGGCCACGGCATACCGTTTTTCCGGTACGGCGATTCCGAGCGACGTGGCAGTTTCCGCCGCTTTCGGCCCTTCGATCGCAACTACGCCCCATTTTTCCGTCTCGTCTTCGGGCACGGCATCATCGGCGATGATGTAGTGGTCGAGGTGCTCGAAGAGTTTCTGCTTGACCTCCGGTTCCGTATCGATCAGATAGCTTTCGCCGAAGTTGTAGATCAAGGCGTCGGCGAGAATCCGTCCCTTTTCGTTCAGGAAAAACGCATACAACCCGCCGCCGGGCTGGAGATCCTTGACATGGTTGGTACACATCGCGTGTACCAGGCGGGCGCGATCCTCGCCGGTCACGCGAATTTTGCCGCGTGCGGACAGGTCGATCCACGCGGCGGCAGCGCGCAGTTCCTCGTATCCGTTCACGCGTTTTAGATGCTTCGCGAAGCTGCGCCGTCGCGCAACAATTCGAGCACGTAAGGCTCCAGTCCGGGCGTGCAGGCAAAGGCGTTACCGCCATAAATCGAATTCTTGCCATCGAACCCGGCAAATTTGCCGCCCGCTTCTTCAATCAGCAATTTCAAAGGCGCCAAATCCCAGGGCGCGGCATTCGGTTCGATCCAGACATCGGCCTGGCCTTGCGCGACGAGCATGGCGTCATTGGCGCCTCCGAGACTGCGCACGGCCCAGAACCGGCGCACCCAGCCGAGCAGTTTCGGCGCCAAGGGCGTCACCCCGACTTTATTGAATCCATTGAAAGACAGGATCGCCTGTTCGGGTTTGGTGCGATCCGATACGTGGATGCGCGAGCCGTTGGACCAGGCGCCGCCGCCGCGAGAGGCCGACAGCAGCAACCCCTGACGCGGGCTGTGTGCGGCGCCGGCAACAATTTCTCCGTTTTGCTCGAGGGCGATCAGTACGGCCCAGAGCGGAACGCCGCGGACGAAATCCTTGGTGCCGTCAATGGGATCGATGATCCAGCGGCGGCCGTTAGCCGTTTCGCGGCTCGCGCCCTCTTCGCCCAGCACGCCGTCTTCGGGAAATTCACGCGCAATCCGATCCACAATGAGCGTTTCGCAGGCACGGTCCGCCGCCGTCACGGGAGATTCGTCCGGCTTCTGTTCGGTGATAAAACCGCGCCGCTGATAATCGAGAGCTACCGCGCCGGCTTCCTGAGCCAGCAACTTCGCGAGCTCTACCTCGCGTTCAAAGGCCATGCTTGATTATGACCTTTGCGGCCGAAAGCTCGCCCGAATCAGTGCCGCGCCCGCTGGAGATCGAATTGGCGCGGGCCATGCCCCATGCGCCTCATGGAGGCTTCGCGCGTGACCGTGAGGTGCATGGTGTCACCCGTCAGGGTGCCTTGAAAGTGCCGCTTGACCTCATGGCCGTCGACGTAGCGAACAACGTCAAACGAGAGCCTATTGCCGTTGTCGCTGCCATTGGCGATTCGCCCCATCCGGTTGCGAATCGTGATGGTTCCATCGAGATCCGGAGCACTGGCCTTCAGGACCAATTGCACGTTGGTCGTATTCCCATCGGGCAGGGGCATTTTCCCGGTCCACTCGCCGGTCGCGTTGGCGGCGGCGCAGAGCGATGCCGCCGTCAAACCACCGATCGCGAGCATGCACGAAATCTTCATCTTCTTTCAGGATGTCATGAAAGGGCCGACGCCTCGCGCGCCATCATCAAACCTTCGCGCGTGGGAATGACCCAAACCGGAATCGGAGAGGCCGGTGCCGTGATCGCCCCTTCTCGATCTACCATTTCGCTATTGCGCTGCCGGTCCAGCACAATGCCGCAGCCGGAAAGATTTTCGCAGATGCGTTCGCGCACTTCAGGCGTGTTCTCGCCGATACCCCCGCCAAACACGATGGCATCGGCGCCGTCCAGTACGGCCAGATATGCGCCGATATATTTCCGCACGCGATAGCAGAACATGTTGAGCGCCAGTTCGGCCCGCGGGTCGGAGAGCTGTTTTCGCAGCTCGCGCGTGTCGCCCGAAATACCGGAGACGCCCCACAGCCCGCATTCTTTATTGAGCAGCTTTTCGACACCTTGGGCGTCGAGGTTCTCCTTGCGCATCAGGTAGGTCACGATCGCCGGATCGATATCGCCGCAACGCGTGGACATCATCAGGCCTTCGAGCGGGGTGAAGCCCATCGAGGTATCGACCGACTCTCCGCGGCGGATCGCGGCAGCCGACGAGCCGCCTTCGAGATGCAGCGTGATCAAATTCAATTCCTCCGGCGGGCGCTTTGCGATTTGCGTGTAACGGAGCATCAGGTAACGATGCGAAATGCCATGGAAACCGTAACGCCGGATTTTGTGCCGCGTCGCCAAATCCAGCGGCAACGGATAGAGCGCTGCTTGTTCGGGAATGGTTTGATGAAATACCGTATCGAAAACCGCGATGGAAGGCAACTGTGGGGCTTTTTCTTGAGCGGCGCGAATCACCCGGAGTGCCGAAGCGTTGTGCAGCGGCGCCAGGTCTTCCAATTCTTCGATCTGCCGCACGACCTCGGGAGTGATGCGCACCGGGCCGCGAAAACGATCACCGCCATGTACCACGCGGTGCGCGATGCGGTCGATCTTTTGCTCCAGCCGCTCGAAAAGTGTCTCCGCCGCATGGCCGTGGTCGCGGAATGTCGTCTGCGGCTTGCCGATATCGTCGTAGCTTCCGACGAACAGGCTGCGTCCGAAGCCGCCGCTTTCGGGCTCCGCGGCGACGATTTCGAATTTCAGCGAATTACTTCCCGCGTTCAGTGTCAGGACGTTCACTGGTCGATTGTGTGATTCGCAAGTCGCTGCGAATGTGTCTGTTGAAGTGGCAGAAGCAATTCCCGCATGTTGACCTCCGGCGCAACCGCTACTTGAAAAAAGCCGATCATCATCTCGTCCCACATCTGCGGGCCGAAGCCCACATAGCGCGCCGCATCGGGGTTGTGCGGATTGGAGGGCGAATTGTCGTATTGCGCGATGCACTCGATCGCGGAGCCGGCGGGCAAATGGAGCGGCTTTTTCAGATAGTAAGTAAGCTGCCAGCGATAGCTGTAATGCGGCACTATGAGCAGCGTTTGCCTCCTGCCATCGGGATAAACCACCTGAAATTCGAAGCTTTTGCCGCGCATGTGCATGTGCGGCAAAAGCGAGATCAGCGTGGCGGCGTGGTGCAGTACGAGGCGAGCCTCGGCGCGATAGTCCGGATCGTAAGGCGGGATGAGGATGTGCGTATTGGCCGCCGCCAGCATGAGCACGCGATGCTTCGGCGCCCGGTGCAAGAAAACCAGACCGATGCGGCTCTGCTCCCGGCCTGGCTTTCCGTCGGTCGTGCAATGCAGTTGGAACACCAGATCGCTTCCCGCCGGGATGAGCTTCCCGTCGCCGGGTGGCAGGATCTCAGGCACGTCGCCTGGTCCATAACCGGCCAAAAACGGACCTTGGGCCTGGTCGTCGTCTCCGGGCTTGAGCGTGAATGGAATGCCAATCGGCCGGTCGCGAAACCAAGGCGAGCCGGGCTTTCGCACGCTGACCACAATGTGGTGCGTGTGCTCGCGATCTTCCGGGCGGACTTCCGCCATGCGGACCCACCGGTCGCGCTTGAAATGCGTTGGGACGATGACGTAACGATAGGCAAGCGTTCCTGAAGCGGGGATTTGGAAGGCCGCCGGCATTTCGAAAACCGTGTCCGGCTTTCCGATTGACCACCCCGCAACCCAATGCCGCGGTTTCGGCGCCTGGCGCGGATCTCCCGCGGGAGCGCCCGCATCGATCCAGTGCACAATCGTCCCGATTTCGACTTGCGAAAGCCTGCGATCATTGGCGAATGTGCCGAACTGCGGGTCTGCAAACCACGGCGGCATGCGTCTGCTGGCAACGGCACCGCGGATCTCTTCGATCCAGGGGCGCGTCTGCTTGTAAGTGAGCAGCGGCATGGGCGCCGCTTCGCCGGGCCGGTGGCATTCCTGGCAATGCTGCTGCAGAATCGGCAAGACGTCTTTATAAAAAGTAGGCGAACCTTGGTTAGCGGCGAGGCTTGCGGCAGCAGTAATCGCTCCCGCTAATGCCAACAGAAACGAGCGCAACAACAAGCACAATTTTAGCGGGCTTAGTTCAGAAGCGGATGTTGCGCACGCGGGCGAAAAATCCGAATCCCACAAGCGCCAGGAATCCAAGCCCCCAGGCCTCGAAAACGGCATTGAGGGGCACGACTGCCGCGGCCATCAGGCCGGCTACAAGCCACGCAAGCAGCAAAACCAGCAGCGGCGCACGAGCCCAGAATTTCCGTATGCCACCCGCAACCTGTCCCCATCCCGCAACGCGCACGCGGCGAGCAGGCTCGATCTTGCAGGAGCCAGTTTCAGGTTGCAGAATCGGCGGAATGTAAGCAGGAACATCGATCGCTCCCTGCGTCGGCACGATGCCTGGATGGTAACTCGCATAACCGATATGGGAGAGCTCGTGGGCCACCGGCATCTGCAAGACCGCCTGTTCCAGATGTGGCGCCGCGGCAGCCGTTTGCGCGACGATATCGGCCTGCTGCAAAACCAACTGCGAGGCCAACTGCGAAACCGGGGCCAGAGTTGCAGCCGACGGATTTTCGACCGATTGCAACGTCTGTGAAATGACGGCGTATCGCAGAATCGCTTCGTCTTCTCGAGCAGGCGTTGGCGCTGCTTTATATTCCGCTGGCACGCGCTCCAGCTTTGGGAGCGGAAGCATTGCTTCCAGCAGCCGCAAGATCTCGCCCGAACCGAGCATCGGTACCTGCATGCTTCGATTGCAGCACGGCGCCGCCACGCGCCACAAGGACTTATGCCAACTGTGGACCAGGCAGTAGGCAAGCCAATAGCTGTTAGCTGTTAGCTTTCTTCACGCCAATTCCTTCACAACATCCGCCAGCCCGACACTGCCGCTCTCGGTCGTTCCGGGCTTCCACTTTGGGCCTATGGCGACTGCCTGCTTGTGTGCTTCAAACCACGCCAGGAACCCGGACTGAGCCGCTCCGCTCAAGCGCTGCTGGTCGATCCAGGTGTAATAGGCGCCGATATCGGCATCGATGAGCGAAGACTGCGGATCGGTCACAGGAGGTTTGCCGGTAGGCGCCTGGATGATCGCGTCGCGCTGGCGCGGCGTGTAATGCGCAAGCACGGTAAGCGGCTGCGCGCGACGCAGCGCCTCGCGCGCGGCCCACATCACGAAGGTCGTGCTGAAAATCTGCGTGCCTGAGCCTTCGGTCAGCAAGCTAAGCTGAAAGCGGCTCAAAATTTGGGCATCCCCTTGGTCGGGCAGGCCGAACTCGCCCGGCCGCATCAAGGCAAGCTTGGTGCGTAGCAGTTCCGGGCCGGAGCCTCCCGACATGATGTTCACCATCTTTGAAAGAAGCTTGTCCCGCACCGGCAGGAGGGCCTCGTAGCTCACTGCCGCAATGTCCGCGCGGGAGGTGCGTACATTTCCACCGTCGATGTGCCAGTGCGCATAGGGAATCGGATGCGCGCTCGCCCGTTCTTGCAGCGCCTGAAACAATGCCTTCCGTCCGTTCGCCGGAAGCACATTGGTGAAATGCGTCCCCTGCCGGCGCAGCTTACGGAACAGCGGATAGTTCGTCGTCTGCACATCCTCGCCGATGATGACCATGGCCAGCCTTGCGAGCGGAAGCGGTTTGGCAGGCCGCGCCACGTGCAAGCCGTGAATGAAGGCGATGGATGCCTGGCGGAAATGGTCCATCTGATGCGTCTCCCACAAATGCTTGCTGAGCTCTTCGGAGAAACGGATCGGATCGTTGACCCAATCGATTTTTCCCAGCGCCGGCGACATCTTAATCTGCACAAATGCCAGCATCCTGGCGGCGAGCTGCTGGCGGCTCATCGCGCCCAGGTAGGAAAACTGATCGTCGATCTCCTTGCGCTCGGCCGGAAACTTCCAGTCGTAGTCGATCACTTCGCGCAGCAGCAGCGGTAAGTAACTCAGAGGAAGCTGCCGCATCAGGGGCAATTCGCGAACCGCAAGAGCGCGCGCTTCGGAAGGATAAGCATCGAATCGCTCTGCGGTGAGTTCATTCGGCAGCATGGCTCACGAGACCTCCGGCAAAGCCTTGCCTTGCGCATAGGGCACGGGAAACCCGAGAATCGCGCCCAGAGTGGGGACCAGATCCAACGATTGCACGGGCCGGTTCACCACCGTGTTCTGGCGCACATGCGGCCCGAGCGCGATCATCCACGTGGTCCGCGAGAGTGCGTCGCCGGTGCGATGATGCTGGAAACCATTGCCGCCCGGATCGCGGTCGGAATCGCGGCCGAAATCCGGCAGGATAAACATGTTGGTCTTGCCTGCGTATTCGGGTTCGCTCTGAATGGTCTGCCAGATTTGTGCGGCCAGCCGGTCGGTTCGTTGGATGCCCTGGAGGTACAGCGAAAATGCGCCCGAATGCGCCACATCCATATCGTGCAGCGTGATCCAAATCATGCTGGGGGAGACCTGGCGCATCAACCGCTTGGCGATATACACGGAAAGTTCGTCCGGGCTGGCGAGCGTGGTCGCGTGCGCTCTGAAGTCGGCCACTGAGAGCCGCAGCAGCTCGGCCATTTCAGGCAGTTGGAGATGTTCGCCGGAAAGTTCGGGCGCGTACAGCGGCGTCTCGTAATTGTCGCGCAGCAGATTCTCATATTGCGAGGCTTGGTCCGGTTTCAGCGCCGCCGACAGCAGACGCTTGGGTAGAATCACGCGCGCGGCGTAACGGGGACCGTATCCAGTGTGATCGCTGCCGCCGATGCGATTGAACCCATTGCTAGGCGCGATCACCCAGGCATCGGAAGCCGGCCGATGCAGCCCTTTGCGGAAGTATTCGAAAACGGTGGGGAACCCCGGCGGCACCGCGGCGAAGTTATTAAAGGTCTCGTAAACGCCTGTCGCAAGACTTGCCGTAGCGACGTAATGCCCCAAAATCCCGTGATTCACTACCTGGGTAAAGAAGGTTGCCTGCGGGATTAATTCATGCAGCAGATAGGGGATGTTCCGCTGGCCGTCCGGCATGAAGGTCTCTTCGTCGCGCGCACCTCCGCCGAAGGTAACGACTACAACTTTGCGCGCCAACCCGGCAGCCCACAGCTTTCCCGGATAGGCTCCAAACAGAGCCGTAGCCGTGGCGGCGCCGGTCGCCTGGCGCAGGAAATCTCGCCGGCTCCGCCCGACCGCCTGTGCGATCTCCCGGGGACTGGCCCCCGCTCCAACTCTCAACCAAGGGTTCACGAATGGATCAATTTTACGCCAATGCAATCGACGCAGCGCCCGTGAGTGATTTAATAATTTCGAGTCATGCCTATCCGCCTTCCCGCCGCATTCGCTGCCCTGATCCCGCTGTTTCTGGCCGGCTTCGTCCAGGCACAGAAGCTCACCAGAAACCCCAACTGGTTTCCCAAGCGGCAGTTGATGACCATCGGCGTCTACTATTACCCCGAAGCCTGGCCGGAAGACGAATGGACGCGCGACATGCGCAACATTCACAAGCTCGGCATGGAGTACGTTCACATGGGCGAGTTCTCCTGGTATTTCGAGGAGCCGCAGGAAGGCAAATACGACTTCGATTGGCTCGAAAAAAACGTCACTCTGGCCGCCAAGAACGGTCTTAAGGTCATTCTCTGCACCCCGAGCGCCGCGCCTCCCGTCTGGCTGGTCAAAGAGCATCCCGAAGTGTTGATGGTGGATGCGCAAGGCCGCAGGATGCAATTCGGCGCTCGCGCCAATGCGGACTGGAACTCGGCCCTTTATCGAAAGTATGTAACCGAGATCGATACGCAGCTTGCCAAGCGTTTCGGAAGCGATCCTCGCGTCTGGGGCTGGCAGATCGATAACGAACTAGGGCATTATGGCCGCGGTTTTTCGTATTCAAAAGCCACCGCGCAGCGCTTTCGCGAATGGCTGAAGAAACGGTACGGCACGATCGATAAACTCAACCAGGCATGGGGCGGCCGCTTCTGGTCGCTCATGTACCAAAATTTTGAGCAGGTCGAACCTCCGAATCCGAATACGCTCGTCGAAGGTCCCAGCCCGCACGCCATGCTCGATTTCGAACGCTTTTGGGCCTGGAGCGCGGCCGACTATCTAAAGATGCAGGCCGATGTCATCCGCAAGTATTCGAAAAATCAGTGGATCACCACCAATTTCATGACCATGGACGGCATGGTCGATCCGGCGCTTTCGCGCGGCACGCTAGACGCCTTTACCTGGACACACTATCCGGTGCACGGCCAGCGCGGCCAGGGCCGGCTCGGGTTCCGCCTCGGCAGCGGACTGGTCATGAATTTCATGCAGGATTTTCTGCGGCCCGTCAGCGGCCTGTCCGGTTTGATGGAGCTGCAGCCCGGCCAGGTGAACTGGGGCAATATCAATCCCTGGCCGCTTCCGGGCGCCATTCATATGTGGATTATGCAGGCCTTCGGCGCAGGTGCAAACCTGGTCTGCACGTACCGCTATCGCCAGCCGCTGTTCGGCCGCGAGCTGTATCACAACGGGCTGGTCGGGACCGACGGCGTGACTCCTTCGCCGGGCGGACGCGAATATGCCGCGGCCATGCGCGATATCGTCGATCTGCGCAAGCACTACGATCCGAATGCGCGCGAGCCGCGGTCGCTCGCTAAGCGTCGGACCGCGTTTCTCATTGCCTACGACAACCGCTGGGACATCGAAAACCACAAAGAGACCGAGCGCTGGAGCACTCTGGCGTATTGGCTCAAGTACTACAGCGCGCTCAAGAGCATGATGGCGCCGGTGGACGTGATCACGCCGGATCGCGATTTCTCCAAATATCCGTTTGTGGTCGCGCCGGCCTTTCAGCTCTCAACCAGAAACTGATCCAGCGCTGGACCGATTACGTCCGCAACGGCGGCCATTTGATCCTGACAGCGCGTACGGGGCAGAAGAACATGGAGGGCCATCTCTGGGAAGCGCCATGGGACCAGCCGATTTACAACCTTATCGGCGCGCGCATTCCGCGCTACGACGATCTGCCTCTGGGTGTCAACGGGACTGTGACATCCGGCGGCAAGAGCTATAGCTGGGGTATCTGGGGCGCCATTTTGGAGCCGAATGACGGTACAGACGTTTTAGCAACTTACGCGGATCAGTTTTACAAGGGAAAGGCCGCCGCCATCGAGCACCAGTTAGGGAAAGGAACAGTAACTTACATCGGCGTGGACACCAATGACGGCAAGCTCGAACACGATCTGCTCTACCGGCTCTATAAGTCTGTTGGCACGGCACCTGCGAATCTCGCTCCAGACTTTCTGGTCGATTGGCGCGACGGGTTTTGGGTGGCGACAAACTTCACGAGCGAACCGCAAATCATCCCGGCAGGCGCCAATATCAATTTGCTGCTCGGAAAGCGCCAGGTTCCGCCCGGAGGATTTGCGGTGTGGGAAGAATAATTAGACTAATTGAGGCTGCAAAGCTCAGTCAGGTGAAGCGACCTGGAGTCTTCGTGTCAGCAATTTCCGCTGCTCACGGTCGAGATTACTAGGCGTGCTCCGGATCATGATTGATAAGCCGGTTTACGAACCTCATCAGCGAGAACAGCCGCAATTGGCTCCATCGTAGCCGACATTGGAATCGCGGTCAACCACAAATGGACTAACCGGGCACCGCTGGTCAGTACAGCGCGATGAATCAGCCGATTTCGTTCACGTAATGAATTCCAGCTCTGCAGCGAACAAGGATAAGCCAGGCACGTGATTATCGTTCGTGTGCTCGCAAGGTTAGCGTAGGCTAGGGCCTGCAATAGGTCGTCACGATGCTGTTCTCGCAGTTCCGATTCCAGATTGGTCCAGGAGTCTTGCTGCAGTTCCTCCCAATGCCTCTTGTATTTCGCATCGACGATGAGGGTCATAGAATCCCATTCGAGCCAGATATCGGGGACGAGTGATTTCTGTGAGCCCATGTACGGCGGTTCCCAATTGAGCGGCCGGACGGTCTCTCGCTTGCGGCCAACACGAATCTGACCGCCGGTTCGCTGAGCCACGACGTGAAATATAGTTTCAGCCCAAGCTTCGAAGAACTCTTCCATGGGCATCATCCAAGGAATGCCTGCCAGATCGCTTAGACCTGCTAACCCACGCTCTTCGATGGTCCACTCGATTGCCTGCAGCCCATTCTGAAACTGCTCTGTCCGCATCGGCCGCTGCAGCCAAAAGTTGAGCATCATGGGAGACGGAATATATAGCGGCGCGCCCTGAACGCGAAGTAACAAACTCTGGGCAACTTCGATCAGCCGGTGCACGAAAGTGCCGTGTACTCTTTGCCCCTCCAGCGCACGTATCTGGCGTTCCAAGGTATGCCGGATCGCTCCTTTGAGAAGGCGATCGTCTCGAAGGTCCGGAAACGTGCACGGGATATCCAGGAAACCGGCCCGTGGCATGTTTTTCGTGGCGTATGCGGTCCAATGAACGGTGCCTCGTGGAGCCCTGCGGGCCTCTGCCACCATCTCAAATCGCCTATCCAAGGAGTCGAGCAGTGCCTTTAATCTTCCGAGAATCATGAAGGAAAGCACCCATATCGGTACGCGGCGTTCCGATCTGCGTAGAAGCGGAAGCCGAAGCGGTATGGGGCTTACGCGCCAGCCCATTTCTGCCAGCATGGGTCCGATTCCGGCCCAGGGGAAACGAGGTTGCACGATCAGGCCATAATCGGCGTGCGAAGTAGTTGGAGAGATCAGCGGAATCGCCCCAACCGAGTTCCCGGAGTGAATGAGCAGGTGGACATCGCTGCCGTCGTATTCCCGACCGAAGCGAACCCCTATCTGTGCTGCGAGTGTTCGGTTCTGCGCGATGAACTGCTCGGCCAGCTTTGCAGCGAGAGCCGCCATTGTCTGTGGATCACGTAACCGGCGTAGCCCAAAGAAATCGATGGCCGACCGCCGTGCCATGGAGTGGTCTTCCAGTTCCAAGCAGATTTCGCGTGTGCGCTCGACGGGTTGCAGCGGCGTCGTCGGCCTTCTTCTGACGTATCGCTGGCGCGTTCTTTTCATGCGGTCCGGAATTTCTGCAAATAGCTGCGGATGGGCTCCGCAAATCCTCCCACATAACCCTGGGCCAAATATTCTTCGAGAAGAGGGACCAGATTCACTGTCAAGTCTTGCCTGGCACGTGCATCGTCCGCTTCCATAAAGTAGGAATGCCCGGGAACGAGCGGGAAAACATCCTCCCCGGCATGCTCGATAAAGATAGAAACCAGGTCCTTGAAAGCTTGCTGCATGGTTGGGCACTGTTTTTGCACAACGCTCATGCGTGGCCAAAGCGACACAAACCCAAAGCGCCGCCGTGCCGCAACATCCACGATTGCGATACTTCGGTCTGCGCTGTTCATGGTGCCCAAGATGTGCAGATTTTTTGGCAGATAGAAACTCCGATGAAAGGGAGGGCCGAAATCGTAAGGAAGCTCAATTGTTCGCTGGAATTCCGCTTTCGGTTCGAGTAGAAAAATGGCTTCGCCCAAGATCTTGCTAAGATCGGCGCGATTGATCTCGTCAATGTGCAGAAGATAATCATGCGACGGGTCCGCTAGTGCCTCGGCTGCGGCCTTCATCAGAGATCCCGGCGCCGGTTGGAAGTGAAATCCCAAATTGTCATCTGCGCTCGCCGGTGCGAGCCCCCCGATAAAATTCTCGTAACTGGTGTTGGGATGAAACTGAATGCTCTGGCCTCGGCCGCTGTACTCTTCCTGAAGAAGCGCGGCGGCCATCCTCGTTTTTCCGGTACCCGGGGGGCCTTGAATAATCACATATCGCCGCGATGCGAGTAGATCCCGTACCTGTTGCCGTTCGACGCTCGGCATCAGACAGTCAAACCACTTCGCTCGAATCGATTCGGATTGCGCTCGGCAACTTTCGATAGGAAAATAGCCGCGCTCCTCAAACAAGAGATCCAGAAAGGCACTCACTGCGGCTTCAGTTCCTGCGCGATCGTCGGTCGGGGCGTAGAGCGCGTACATCTCCTTCCCGTAACGATCGAATGCGCTCTTATATGCTGGCCACGCTTGCTCGATGGTTTCCGGAATAGGGACATCCGTGCGCGTTGGATCCTGCTTTGCCCAGGCGATAAAATCACCCGCCCCGAATTCTTGATTCAGCCAACGGCAGATCGCCTGTACCTTCCGGGCATGACCTGGCCGTCCAAGGATCGCTTCGTCCGGGCTCAGACCTGCGGTCCCTACGATCATTCCAACCAGGCACGGCCGGTCTGGAACTGGAAAGATGACAAAGGACAGCCCGCTATACGCTCCCGATGTTGGATTTGCCGGGTGAATGTATGCAGCGAAAGGTACGCCAGCATCACCACTCATCTCCGGTGAACGGCGGGTTACTGCATTCTTAGCTGCCTTCTTGTAACGTCCATCCGGGCTACCAAATAGTGCGTCAAACGCCTCTTCGTTTCGTTTTGACCAGGATTCCTGCGTCGCAGAGTGAATGATATCTATCAGAGGTACAAGGCTCATTTATTTAAGTGCAGTATATCGGCTGGCTGCTGGGGACATTCACGGCTCCCGAATTGTCACCACCCGATCGCAGGGCTGATCTTTTAATACCTGGTGTTCCCCGCTGGGCCATGCGATCGAGATTTCATCGATCTTTTTTGCCCGGCCGATGCCGAAATGCAGCCGCAGATCGTTTTGCGAGAGATAACTGCCTCCGCTGCGCACTTCCTGCACATGCGAATGCGAGCCTGTCCTGAGAGTCACGCGCGCGCCGATCGCGCTGCGGTTCGATTTCGTCCCGATCAGGCGCAAGATCACCCAATTCCCCGGAGGTTTGTGCATATCCTTCAAGAGCGACGGGGGTTCGTTCTGGTTATTGATTGCGATCTCCACCGAACCGTCGTTATCGATATCGCCAAACGCTGCACCTCGCGAGGAATGCTTTTCCAAGATGCCTGGGCCTGCGTGAGCCGAAAGATCGCGGAACTTGCCGTTGCCGAGATTGCGATAAAGAATGGCGCGCTCTTTGTAATGAATATCGATGTGCAGTTTATCGATTTCGGGGTAGATATGTCCGTTGACCAGCAGGAGATCCGGCCAGCCGTCGTTGTCGAAGTCGAAGAACCCGGTGCCCCAGCCGACGTAGCTTGTGTTTCCGCCAAGGCCGGCATCGAGGGATACGTCGTCGAAATTCCCATGGCCCATGTCGCGATACAGCGTCTCGAATTCGTCCGAAAAGTTGGTGCGGAAAATACTTAGACGCCCGCTGCCGTCGTAATCGCCCGCAGTCACGCCCATGCCGGACATGGCGCGCCCGTCGGCATCGAATGCGACGCCGCGCAGCACCGCCTGTTCCTTGAACGTTCCGTTCTTCTGGTTGAGGTAAAGCAGCGACGGTGTGCGGTCGCAGGCGACATAAATATCCGGCCAGCCGTCGCCGTTGAAATCGCCGGTCAGCACACCCAGCGAGTAATGCCCCACAGGGTCCTCGATCCCAGCAGATTTGGAGATGTCGGTAAACGTCCCATTGCCGTTGTTGTGATAAAGAATGTTACTCTCGAACGGCAGCCCGAGCGGACCGCAACTGACGGCAAGCCCCCGGTAAAAGCAGTTCGGATTCGAGCCCGGTTTCGGCGTAGTGGCAAAGCCGAACTGCAGGTAATTGGCAACAAACAGATCCAGATGACCATCGCGGTCGTAATCGACAAAAGCGCATCCCGTGTTGTAGCGCTTTTGCTTTTGGATCAGGCCAGCGGCTTTGGTAACGTCCTCGAATCTTTTTCCATGAATATTGCGATACAGCCGGTTCTGACCCCAGTAAGTTACAAATAAGTCGGTATAGCCGTCGTTATCGTAATCACCGGCACAGACACCTTCCGCCCAGCCCGAGGAGCGCAGTCCAAGCTGATCGGTTACGTCGCGAAACCGGTCCTGGCCGAGGTTGCGATACATACGGTTAGTACCACCCTTGCCTGAGAGCACGAAGATGTCGGGCAACCCGTCGTTGTCGTAATCGATGAAAGCAATACCGCTGCCCGTAGTGCCGAGAATGTATTGTTCGGAGACGGTGCCGTTGGGAAATGTTGCGGTGAGGCCTGCTTTAGCCGCGATATTGACGAAATCGGGCACAAAGGCCGGTGCGGAACAAATGGCGGCCGCGGCGCCAAGCAGCAGAAGAAGCGGCAAAACAAACTTCACTGCTTTGGATTTTGGTCGCCAAGCTTCTTGAGAAACTCGGAGAACTCCCCTTCCGGAGGCTTGCGCAGGCGCTGCAAAACGACCTCTTCGGCTTGCGCTTTTTGCATCTGGCCGGAATCGCGGTAAGCGGTCATCAACGCGTAATGCGCACGTTCGTTGTTAGGCTGGATCTTTACGGCGCGCTCCAGAACGGAAATCGCCTGCTGATGGCGTTTGTCGTGTGTGTAGCTTTTTCCCAGTGCAATGAGCGCTTGAACGAAGTGTGGCGAAAGCTTCACTGCTCGTGCAAAGTGTGCCTCGGCTTTCGCGGGGTTCGCTTGTGCCTGTGCGATCTGGCCTAACTGAAACTCGCTTGCTGCGTCTTCGGGACTCAGCTTCAGCTCCGCCTCAAACGCCGCTGCCGCCTGCTTCATCGACTCCGGCGTGTGTTTGGCGAGCAGCAGCGCGCGTCCCAGCCGGTAATGCAGACCCGGCGCTTGCGGAGCTAACGCGATCGCCTTGCGATATTCGCCGATCGCCTCCGAGTAACGGTTATTAACTTCGAAAATTTCTGCTGAAAGCTCGTGTACGCGGTAGGAATTCGGCGTGCGCTGGAACATAGCGAACGTCGCGTTGTTAAAGGCCTTCATGTGCAGCTTGGCATCAAGATACAGAACGTCGGCGTTTTTCGGAAAACGCTTCTTCAATTGCGCAAGCCGTGCGAAGGTACGCGCTTCATCGCCCGCGGCGCTATAGCATTTCGCGGCAGCCAGACCGGCGAGCAAATCGAGATTGGCATCCTTACGGGTTCGCAAAAGCTCGGGCAGCGCGGCTTTGCAATTCCCTTGGGCCGCCTGGTCGAGTGCGAGAAACACGGCCGCGCGCTGGTCGTGCGGGTTCTTAGCCGCCGCAGCCTTCAGGTCCGACAGCGCCTCCGCATACCGGCCAGCCTGAAAGGCCGCGATGCCACGATCCCGCTCCGTAGTTTGCGCTGCCAGTGCCGCGGCAGAGAGCACGAAAACAAAGAAGAAGCTAATGCCCCGCATCGTCCAGCATCAAATCCGAATGGCTGAATTGATGGTGCGCCGCGCCTTCGTAATAGCGAAAAGTAAGCAGCGGCGGTGCACCCGGCGCAATCTCCGGCCGCGGCGATACGCGCTCGTCCGGTGTCTCGCCAATGGCCACGCACCGCGCGCTCAAGCGCTCAGTTTTAAGCTTTTGGCTCTCAGGTTTTTGATGTCTGACGGCTGATGGCTGATGGCGCTTCGGCGGAACCGCGAGCGCGAGCGAGGGGCCGACGGCACACAGCAACATGAAAACCAGCCACTTCATCGTCCGTTCAATTCCTGCAATGCTCTTCGTGCCGTCTCGCTGTTTGGCTTGCGGCCGAGCAACTGGCGCATCACCTGCCGTGCCCGCGCGATCTGCCCCATCTGAACAAACGTCCGGCCCAGATTCAGATAAAGTATATCCTTATCGGGTGCGACGCGAATGCCGTACTGAAACGCGGCGATCGCATCGTTGGTCTTTCCCTGCCGTATGTAAAGGACGCCCAGATTGTTGATGGCTTCGGCGAAATCGCGCTGCGCCGCAATCGCCTGTTCGAAATATTTCCTGGCCGAATCGAGTTGGCCTTGCTTGGCTAATGCCAATCCCAGCCCGTTCGCCGCCGCGGCCGATTTCGGATCCAGCCGCAGCGCCTTGCCGTAAAGCAGGGCAGCCTTCGGCGATTGCTCTTTTTTCGCCGCCACATCGCCCAGCCCGATCAGCGCTTGCACCGACTTCGGATCGAAGCCCATCGCGCGCCGAAAATAAGTTCCGGCCTGGTCCACGTGCCCGGCATCAAATTCGATCTCGCCGGCCAGCACCAGCACGCGCGGATTGTCCGGCGTTTGCTTCAGCACGCGCTGCAGATACGGCAGCGCTTGTTGCGGCAATCCAGCCCACAAGAACGCGGCGCCGAACTTGAAATAATCGCGCTTCGGCGGGGAGATGTAAACGCCATCGAACGGCAGCGCCAGCCTGGGCGTGAACTTTTTCAACAGCGCCAGATCCCGATCCACTTGCCGCTGGGACGGAACGCTTCCGTACACCTTGACCAAATCGCCTGCACTATTGAGCAGCATGGGAAGCGGCGGCACGAGCTTTGTCCGCCAATCGAACAGATAGCGCCGGAAGGTTTCGTATTCGACCGTCCGTTCTTTGACTACGAACAATCCGGGACCGCGCTGTTTCTCGGGGAGCGGAATCGGCTCGACAAACCAGGTGTCCTGGAGGCGCATTGCGTTGTCGCTTGCGACCGTCCCGCCGGGCAAACGCCGGGGTGCGCGAAAGGGCTCTGGCCGGACTTCTTCGGAGCCTTCCACAATCGAATGCACGCTTCCGGCCGCGAGATTTGCGAAGCGCTGCACCGCTCCCGATGGCCAGGTGATTTTCACATGTTTGGCAGCGCTCTCCGTGCCCAAACCGAACAGCATCGTCTTGCTGTGCTGCGACAAAAATCCCGAGCCGGCTTCCAGCCATTTCGTCTGCCCGTCGACTTCGATCCGCGCGCCAATCGCATCGCGATTCGACTTCGTTCCGTGCAGCCGAAACCCGATCGAGTGATTCTCGCCCGCGCAGTTGTTTTGCAACACCCGAACCTGCGGCCCGAGGCGGCTCTTCAGAATGATGTCCGGGCGCCCGTCGCCGTCGAAATCGACGATCGCAAATGCGCGACTGTCGTCGGCAAAATCGAAGCCGCTTACACCGGAGAAATCGAAGTAGCGCCCGCCGCGACGCGCATGAACGACATTCGGCTCGCGCCCGTTCCAGCTATACTCTTCGCGGATAAATTGGTTCAGCGCGTTCCAGCCTTGCTCATACGCCAGCGAACGCGCGGCCACTGTGGGCGATTTCGCTACCACCTGACGCCAGAAGAAACTGCTCAGATCGACAGGCGACGTGTTTGTCAGCATGCCGCAAGTGCCCAGGATTTCCGCCACGCCATCATTATTTAGATCGAAGGCGCCCGAACCCCATGCCCAGCGGCCGAAGGCGACATGCTGCACGCCGGTCGCATCGTAAAAAGTCCCGTCGCCGCGGTTTTGGAACAGCGAGTTGCCCATGGTGTGCCCCCGGTAGGCTTCGGGTGCTTTCTGCGCGGGAAGAAAATGCGGATCTTGGATGATGCGCTGCCCCGCCGCCGTCCACATATTCGCGATATAGATGTCGGGACGTCCGTCGCCGTCGTAATCGAACCACGAGGCGCTCATGCCCGGGCCGATATCTTCGACGCCTGCTGCTTTCGCCACGTCGCGAAAGTGCCCGCCCGTGTTGCGATAAAGATTCTTGCGCCCAAAATCGTTCGCGATGTAGAGATCCGGCCAACCGTCGCCGTTATAGTCGCACCAGGCCGGAGCGAAACTGAACCGGTTGTTGTTCTCGTTCATGCCGGTTTCGTCGGTGCAATCTTCGAAGAAACCGGAGCCGTCGACGCTCAGCTTATTGCGGAATAGAAAATTCGGCGGTCCGTTCTGCGCGTCGTCGTAGGGCGAAGCGTAAGTGAACTGGGCTTCGTTCAAGAAGTAGACATAACAACAGAGATATAGGTCCAGTTTGCCGTCCCGGTCGAAATCCGCCGCGGCCATTCCGGTGAAACCGCCTTTCGGCTGGGTAGCAAAATGAAAAGCGCCCGGCGGCCTACGATAACGCTGGCCCTCGTTTAGAAAAAGAACCGGCCCGGCGGCGAGCAGCACAACTAAATCCTGCCGCCCCGTGTTGCGCAGATCGAGGAACAGCGCACAAGAGGTATCGTCCAGGAGATCCAAACCCCAGGCATGCGTAATGTCGGTTGCGGTTCCATCTTCCTGGAACTTCAGCAGCCGGTTCGGCAGCCCGCCCGGCTGGCAAATGTAGATCTCGTCTTGTCCATCGCCATCGATATCGCCCGCCGCGATGCCGTTGCTACCGTAAATATCGATACCGGTCGCCGGGTCCAGCCGCGCGCGCCAATAGGGAACACCCCGCGAAAACTGCTCTTTAAATGCAGGTAAGCCGCCGATCGCCGCGGTGGTGACATCGCGCATCCAGGGCTCTCCTGCCGGCTCTCGGGCCCGCGCGACGTGCTCTTCGATGGGCGAAAGCTCGGTGAGCAGGCCGTCTTTCCAAACCTGTTTCCAGCGCCCCACTCGATATTCATTTGCGCTCGCGATCTCGTATCGGATCGTGTTTCCAGGCAGCACAAAAAACTCCGCCCGCCGCACGCTGCCGAGCGACTCGATCCAGGGCTCCCACCCGCCTGTTTCGGAAGCATCGTAAACAGCTTCGTGTAAGTCCGGCGCAATCGCTCGATAGCTTTTGGCGAGCGGAGACGCAATCTTGGCCCCCGGCGCGAGCGGCAGCCGCTTGCTTTGAAACGCCCGCTCGAGCGCCTCGCGAATCGCGAACGCTTCTTTCTCGCCGGTAAACTCGTCCTGCCCCGGCAAAATATATTTTTCGAACGCTACATATGGCGCACCTTTGGCTTTCACCGCGGAAGTGGAACTGTTCGCCGCCAGGCAAGTGACCGCCGGCAGCACCCCGGCGAGGCGCAAAAAATCGCGCCGGGAAAAAGCCGTGGGGCCAGCCATTTCAGGCGGCCTCTTCACGGCCCACTCCCCGCTTTCTCGACGATGTGTACCGTGCGGTCCCCCTCCGTCCGCCCGATGTGCTGCACTATCCCGCTCGGCCAGTAAATCGTAATAGTATCGGCCGCCGTGGCCTTCCCCAAGCCGTAATGCAGCGTGAACGAGTTCTGCGAATAGTAGCTACCTCCGCTCATCACTTCATCGGTCATTTTGTGGCGGCCCACCCGCACCACCGCCCGCGCTCCGATCGCGCTGCGGTTGGACCTGGTCCCCTCCAGCTCGAGATTCAGCCAATGCCCGTGCGGCCCTTTATTCTTGAGCAGACTCGGTGTCGAGTTCATATTGACAATTGCGATCTCGGGCTGCCCATCGCCGTCGATGTCGCCCACCGCCAGCCCGCGCGCGGGACGAACCGCCTGAAACGCCGGCCCCGCTTGCCAGGTCACGTCCGCGAACTTACCGTTTCCCAGGTTGCGATAGAGCAGCGTCGGCTGCAGATATTTGTCTCCGAGATGCATGCCTTCCACCTCCGGATAGACGTGTCCATTCGCCAGAACCAAGTCCGGCCAGCCGTCGTTGTCCACGTCTACAAAGGCAATACCCCAGCCGAGATATTGGTGCTTATCGAGGCCCGCCTGCCGCACCACATCGGTAAAGAATTTGCCGTCATCGTTGTGAAATAAAGAGGGAAAGTCGCCGGAAAAATTCGTTTTTGCGATGTCCAGCAGCCCGTCCTCGTCGTAATCTCCGACGGCGACTCCCATGCCCGCCTGCAGTTCTCCGTCGTAGTTGTAGGCTACGCCCGCCGCGGCCCCGCGCTCCTCGAAGGTGCCATTGTGCAGATTGTGATAAAGCAGGCTGGGGGTCTGATCGCAGGCGACATAAATATCCGGCCAGCCGTCGTTGTCGAAATCGGCCGCCACGGCTTGCAATCCGTATCGCCCGCCCGGCTTCAAAATCCCCGCCTGCTCGGAGACATCGGTGAAAGTGCCGTTTCCGTTGTTGTGATAAAGGATGTTGTGCCCTTTGGGTAGCCCGCGCGGCCCACACATCACCGGAAGCCCCTTCCATTCGCAATATTGACCGCTGCCCGGATGCGGCGTGTTCTTCAGGTCCAAGTCCACGTAATTGGCTACGAACAGGTCCAAATGCCCGTCTCGGTCGTAATCGAGAAACGTGCAGCCTGAACCGTAACGGATGCCGGTGACAGGCAAACCGGCCTCCGCCGTGACATCCTCGAATTTGCCGTTGCCCAGGTTCTTGTACAGCGTGTTGTGACCGTAAGCGGTTACAAATAAATCCGGATGGCCGTCGTTGTTGTAATCCCCCACGCAGACGCCCTGAGCCCAGCCGGTCTTGGTAAACCCGGCCTCGCGGGCCACGTTCACGAAACGGCCATGGCCCATGTTTCGATAGAGTTGCGGCAGGCTGGCGCGGGAAGGCTTCTCGCCGAGCCGCCGCCCGTTCGCGATAAAAATATCATTCCGTCCGTCGCCGTCATAATCGAAAATCGCAACGCCGTTCCCGGTAGTCCCCAGAATGTATTCTTTTTTACGTACGCCGCCGTAAATGTTGCGCCCGGTGAGCCCGCTCGCAGCCGCGATATCCACAAAATCCGCCCGGAATCCGGGATCGCCGCCTGCGCCCAGCGCGGCGAAGGCGCCGAAGGGCAGGTATAGGAATCTGCGCCGCGTGAAGGTACTCAATGGCCGCATTATAGCGACGAAGGGTTCAGCGATCGGTTGTCAGTTTGTCAGTCGTCGGCATCGGCCACCGAAAAACTGACCACTGACAAAAGAAACCCAAAGCCCGAACGGCAAAATTGCCCAACCTCACATTTTTCTCTTGAAGTAAACGTTTACCTGTGCTAACTTCTTCTCAGCCTTACCAGTGTAGTTGTAGCTTCAGTGTCTTAAGGGGGTAGTTATGCGACGTTTCTATGCGTCCGTCTCGTTTTCTTTTCTTTTGTTCGCGCTCAGCGCAACATTGCTATTTGGTCAGCGAAACTTTGGGACCATCACCGGAACCGTAACCGACCCAACAGGAGCGGCGGTTCCTAGTGCAAAGGTCGCCATCACGAATACCGCGACCGGCGTAACCACTAACACGACATCCACGAGTGCTGGGACATTTACCATGCCGGCGCTGATTGCCGGCACTTATACCGTCTCGGCCACCGCTACCGGTTTCAAGAAAGGCCAGCAGACCGGCATCGTTGTGGTGCCTGGCGGGACCGATACGGTCAACATTCCGTTGCAGATCGGCGCCGCCAGCACCACGGTGGAAGTGACCTCGCAAGCCCCGTTGCTGCAAACGCAGTCGTCGGCGGTCGGCACCAACTTAAACTCCACATCCGTGACCCAGCTTCCTCTGGGAGGCCAGCGCATCATTACTTATCTGGCCCGGCTCTCGCCCGGCGTAGTGCCCGCCGAACCGGGTGCCCGCGATGCCGCCAGCGGCGGTTTCTCCGCTAACGGCGTCCGCTCCACCGGTGAAAACAACTACCTGCTGAACGGCATCGACAACAACGTCAACGACATCGACTTTCTCAATCAGACTTCGTTTGTCGTCGGACCCGCCCCCGATGCTATCGGCAATATGCAGGTCATCACCAACGGCGCCAGCGCTCAGTATGGCCGCGCGGCGGGCGGCGTTTTGGAAGTCGATCTCAAATCGGGTACCAATCAGGTCCATGGAACCGTATTTGAGTTTCTGCAAAACACGGATCTCAACGCCAACCGCTGGGAGAACAACAAGGCCGGCACTCCCCGAAATCCCCTCAAGCAGAACCAGTTCGGTGGCTCCGTCGGCTTCCCCATCATCAAGAACAAGTTGTTTATGTTCGGCGATTATCAGGGCACCCGGCTGCGCACCGCCGGCGGCACCGTCAGCAATCTCGGTTATGGCGGCCCCTTCACCATCCCTACGAAGGCCATGGATGCCGGCGATTTCTCCCAGATGTTGGGGAAGCCGATCGGAAATATCGGCGGCATCAATGTTCTCCAAAACGAACTCTTTGACCCGACAACCACGGTTTGCACCAGCGGCTGCGCTCCCGGTTCGCTAAGTGCCCTACATGGAGCATCTCCGGTCTACACGCGCACGCCGTATACAAACAACCAAATTCCGCAAAGCGAATGGGATCCTGCCGCCGCCAAGATTTTGAGCCTCATGCCCGCTCCGAACCAGCCAATTGCGGTCGGGAATTATCCGCAGAATGACTTTTACACCGTGACGCCCGGTAATCTAACCACCGACCAGGGTGACGGCCGCGTCGACTACCATATGAACGATTCGAATAGCATTTTCGGATCCCTCAGTTGGGCCAATACCGAGAAAAGCAGTCTCGCGCCTTTCCCGGGCCCCATGGATGGCGCCACTTTTTACGGGGTCAGCGAAACCGATCTCGGCCGCGATGCTCAGGTCGGCTGGACACATATCTTCTCGCCCACCATCGTCAACGACTTGCACGCCGGTTACAGCCGTCAGATTACTTCGCGCCTGCAGGCAAACTATGGCACTGACGAATATAAAGCGATGGGCATCGGCGGCTACGATCCTACCGGTGCTGCCCAAAACAACGGCGGCTTACCCTATATCAACTGGGGCCGGTATAGTCAAAACCAAAACAACTGGCTGCCGACCCAGGAATACAGCAACGAGTGGGATTTCATCGAGAATCTGTCCATCGTAAAAGGCAGCCATTCCATCAAGGTGGGCGCCGAATTCCGCGAGTTGCACTTCCCCTTCTTCCAGGTGCCCTATCCGCACGGCGAATTCGATTACTCGCAAGCCGAAACCGCCTATCCGTCTTCGGCCAAAGATTCCGGCGGCAGTAGCGGTACCTACAGCGCCGACACCGGCGACCAGGTTGCTTCGTTCCTACTTGGCGCTATCGACAGCGGCCAGATCTCAACTACGAACTTCATCTCTTCAACCAAGCAGGCCTACGCCGGGTATGTCGAAGACACTTGGAAAACCACCGATAAGTTGACCCTCGTTCTCGGTGTGCGGTACGAATTGTTTTCGCCGATCGGCGAACAGTTCGCCAGGCAGTCGAATTTCGTGTTTCAAGACATGACGCTCTATATACCGAAAGGTCCAAACCAGGATGCGCCGCTACCTCCGAACTTCAATACGGACTACACGGCGCCGAATGGGTTTGTCTACCCGGCGGATTTTCCAAACGTGAAGGTCTCGCGTGGCGCAGTAAACAACTATCTGATCCCCTGGGATAAGACCGATATCGGCCCGCGTCTCGGCTTTGCTTACAACATCGTTCCTAAAACCGTGATCCGCGGATTCTTCGGTATCTTCTACGGCGGCGAAGAGAATCAGGGCGGCAACCCGAACCGCGGCGAATCCGCGCCGTTCAACGAGTCGCCGAATCTAGGCCGACCCTCAACAGTCGGCGGCTTCGAGCCCAATCCGAACTTCGCCAATGGGAACGCGATTGGCGGCATGACCGTTGGATTTCCAACGACGATCTTTACGACCTTCCCGGTAACTTCTCTGCAGATGCGCGAAGTCGCACCCGATTTTCGCAATCCCATGGTCCAGGAGTGGAATTTCGCCGTGGAGCAGCAGTTGCCAAGCCAAATGGCTTTGTCGGTTGGCTACACAGGGAACCATCAGGCGCACCAGCTTCTGCAGCCTGATTTCAATACCTGCCCGCTCGTGTTTACCACAAACACCTCCCTCAATTGCAACTCGCTGCGGCCGGACCCGAAACTAGGAGGCATCTCCGGAACCGCGACTTACGGCATCGGAAACTACGAAGCGATGTATGCGCAGTTGGTCAAACGCATGTCCAACGGTCTGCAAATGCAACTCGCCTACACCTATGGCCATGCGCTCGCCGACAGCGGAACTACGCTTTCCGGGTCAGCGGGTCTTTACCAACCGGATCCCGAGAACACGATGTCCGCATACTCGAGTGCATCCTGGGATATCCGCCACAACTTCACGGCCGCCGTCGTTTACGCAATCCCGTTCGGCCGCGGCAAGCAGTTCGGCTCCAGTATGAACAAAGTCTTCCAGACGCTGCTCGGCAACTGGCAGTTGAACGGTATTCTGAGTTGGCGCACCGGCGTTCCTTATACACTTCGCGCCAACGGGTGTCAGGATGTTGGTGGTGGCGGCTGCTCGCCAGACTATGTCGGCCCGGCTGGCGGATACAATGCGGCTCCTTCCGGTGGCAGGACTCCGTCTGAATGGTTCAACACGGCCAACTACACGACTCCGGGGCCGCTTTCGCTGGGCAATGCTGGCCTGCAGTCAATGAATGGGCCGCCAACGCACAACCTCGACTTCTCCATCTTCAAAGACTTCGACTTCACCGAACGGTATAGGTTGGAGTTCCGCGGTGAAGCGTTCAACCTGACCAATACACCGCAGTTCAACACGCCTGATAACAATATTGCGGACTCGAACTTCGGCGAAATCACCGGCACAGCGGCCGGCAGCAGCCGCACCCTCCAGTTTGCGCTGAAGCTGTTCTTCTAGGGGACCTGGATCTGAGCGGAAGCGTGAGCGACGTAGTCCGGGCGCTTACGCTTCCGCCTCAGCTTGAAACTGAGCCCCGAGCGTAAGCGAGGCATCGGGGAGGTTTAGCCCGGCGTTAGCCTGACTTGGGGTCGCTTACGCTCCCGGCTCCGTTTCGAAATTTCGAAATTCGAGGGATGCGACACGGTCTTTGCGCTTACGCTTGATGCAAGCGAAAAGGGAACCTTGCGGTTCCCTTTCGTCGCGTCGATCGTGGTCGACCCTAGAGTTGTGACTAGTTGGTCCCCTTGCGGGGCACTCACGAGTATAGCGTGTGCTGCCTCTTCGCTTACGCTCGAGGTTCGGTTATCTTCTCCGCAATCGCTTTTGCCTGTACGAACTGCAGCAGATAATCCGGGCCCCCGGCTTTCGAATCGGTACCCGACATATGAAAACCGCCAAACGGGTGCGCGCCGACCATAGCGCCAGTGCACTTCCGGTTGATATAGAGATTGCCCGCGAAAAAGCGCCGCTTGGCGTCTTCGATTTTCGCCGGATTGGTCGTGAAGACCGCTCCCGTCAAGCCGTATTCGGAATCGTTCGCCAGATCTAAAGCGTTGTCGAAATCTGTAGCTTTCGCAACTGCGAGAACCGGGCCGAAAATCTCTTCCTGGAAAATGCGCGCCTTGCGGTCGACATCCGCGATAACGGTCGGCTTCACGAAGTAGCCGTCGCCCGGCGCCGCTTCGCCACCGGTCAGCAGCCGGCCTTCCTGCTTGCCGGTTTCGATATAGCGCAAAATGCTGTCTTTCGCTCGCGCGTTGATCACAGGACCCATGTAGTTGTTCGGATCGTCGGAGGGGCCGAGAGTCAGTTGTTCCGTCTTCTCCTTCAGCCTGGCGAGGAAATCGTCGTAAACAGCCTGATCGACGATGGCGCGCGAACATGCCGAGCATTTCTGGCCCTGATAACCGAAAGCCGAAGCGAGCACGCCGGCGACCGCCTGATCGAGGTCGCATTCGCGATCGACGACAATAGCGTCCTTGCCGCCCATTTCCGCGATGGTGCGTTTGATCCAAAGCTGGCCTTTTGGGGTCTTTGCGGCCAGTTCGTTGATGTGCAGGCCGACATCGCGGGATCCGGTAAAGGAAACGAACCTGGTCTTGGAGTGGGCAACCAGCGCGTCGCCGATCTCGCCTCCGCTGCCGGTCAGCAGCGAAAAACTCTGGGGCGGGAATCCGGCTTCGAGCAGCGCTTCGGCAAATTTCGCTGCAATGGTCGGCGTATCGCTGGATGGCTTAATGACAACTGTGTTGCCGGTAACCAGAGCGGCGGCGCTCATGCCGACGAGAATCGCAAGCGGAAAATTCCAGGGCGGGATGATGATGCCAACGCCGAGCGGAAGGTAGATCATTTCGTCGCGCTCGCCGGGAAGCTGCAATAGCGCCTCGGGGTGCGCGAGTTGCAGGGCCTCGCGGGCGTAATATTCGCAAAAATCGATGGCTTCCGAAACGTCGGCCTCGGCCTCGATCCAGGGCTTGCCGGCTTCGTAGACCAGCCAGGCGTCAAACTCGAATTTGCGGTTGCGCAGAACCTCCGCCGTGCGCAGCAGGCAAGCGGCACGGTCTTGGGCGGAGACGGCGGCCCATTGCGGGAAGTAGGCGTAAGCCGCTTCCACTGCATCGCGGGCATCCTGTTCGGTTCCTTTTTGATGGACGCCGACGACCTCGGAGGGCCGGGAAGGATTCAGCGATTCGAGTTTTGCTTTAGATTTCCGGCGCTGGCCGGCAATGAGTAGATCGTATTCGGCGCCGAATTGGGAGCGCACCTTAGCTAGCGCCGCCCGCATGCGAGCGGCGGCTTCCGGGTTCTTGAAATCCGCGTAGGGTTCGTTCTTGAATGGAGGCAGCGCTGCCATTAGATCCGCTCGTCCACCTGTTTTTCCACCAGCTTCCGGCCGCGCTCGAACAATTCGGCCGCGTCTTCGGCGATCTCCACACCGCGCTCGTAAAGTTCGCGCCCGCGCTCAAAAAATTCCTGCCCGGACTCGAGCAGCGACTTGCGCCCTTCCTCGGCTCCTCCCGCCAATTTTCGCCGCGTGCTCTCTCCCGATTCGGGAGCGACCAACAGCGCGACGCCCGCGCCCAATAAGGCTCCCGCCAAAAACCAGCCAAAAAGCTTCCCGTTGCTGCCGTCCATCTCGTCCCCCCTAACAATTTTAGATCGAGCAGCAAGCGGTCAGCTGTCAGCAAACAGCTTTCAGCAGCGGAACTTGTGCTGATGGCTGAATGCTATTTGCTGACAGCTCATCGAAACGTCTTCACCTCCACCCGCTTCCCATCGGTCAAAAACGTCAGCAATCCGTCCTCATCGGTGCGGAAAGCGGCCGCGTGATGCTGCGCCAGGCGTTTGAGTACGCCCTTATTGGGGTGATGGAAGAGATTCATATAGCCGTCGGAAATGAAGGCGATTTGGGGCTGCACCGCGTCGAGGAACTCTTGCGAGGAGGAGGTCTTGCTGCCATGGTGGCCCACCTTGAGCAGGGTCACCGGGCCTAGCTCGCCTGCCGCAAGCATGTCGTCTTCAATCGGACGTTCGGCATCGCCCTCCAGCATCACGCTTCTGCGGCCGTACGTGATTTCGAGCACCAGGGAATCGTCGTTCTGTGCCCCGGCGCCGGGGGTGTAGCCCAGCGGCGGCGCCAGCACACGGATGCGCGTGCCCCCGATGCCGAAGGGCGGAGTATCTGGATTGAACGAGACGATCGGCACTCCATCGGCTGCGGCGTGTTTTTGCACGTTGCGCCACTCCGGCGTCTCCGGCTCTACGCTGATCCAGAGCACGTTCGGGCGGAAGTTATCCAGAACTGCCGGAAGTCCGCCCATGTGGTCCGAATGCCCATGCGTGAGCACGACGTAATCGAGATGGTGGATACGGCGGCTCCATAAATAAAAAGAGACGACATCTTCGCCTATATCGAGGTTGGGCTTGCGCGTCATGCGCGACATGCCGGGAAAGCCGCCCGCATCGACGAGCATGGTTTCGCCATCGGGAAAGCCTATAAACAAGCTGTCGCCCTGGTTTACATCGATCGCGCTTACTTCGAGCATTCCCCGATGCAGTTCCGGAGTCCACGGCTGCAGACAGAGGACAGCGAAGACGGCCAGCGAAGCGGCCAGAGCGGAAATCGTCCAGCGCCGCCAACGACGGATGGCAATGGCAAGCACGAGCAGTGAAAACGCGAACAGGATTGCGATCCACAGCGGCAGCGATGCGATTCGCCAAGCCGGCTCGAAGTGTACGTGCCAGGCGGCTATGGTTTCCGACCATTGGAGCAGCAGCTTCGCCGTCCAGGCGATCCAATGCGAGCCGGTGATTATGGCCGCAAAGCCAAGGGGAACCACCAGTGACAGCAGCGGAACGACGAAAATGTTCGCCGAGATACCCGTAATGGAAACGCGGTGAAAATAAGCGATCATGGGCAGCGCCAGGCCGAATTGAACGCATGCGGAGATGATGGCGAGATCGGCGGCAAACGTCGCCAGAATCGTCAGGCAAACCAAGATGCGCCGGGCAGCCGCTTCGGGAAGACGTGTCCAGGCTGCCACAGTCTCGGCAAGCAGGCGCAGCTCGAGCCGCCACTGCGCAGCTCGCGGCGGAACTTGCGGATCGTAGCCGCGCTGGTCGAAGCGGCGGACAGCGGTGCGCAAGGGCACCGTAAAGCGTTCCATGGCGGGGCGCGCGAATACCGCGATGAGCGTTACTGCTAGGAAGGAAAGCTGAAAACTTGGGTCGAATAGCTGGGAGGGATCGAACGTCAGGTACAGGATGCCGATGAAAGCCAGCAGATTGAGGGTGCGCGTGCGGCGGAACATGGTGGCTGCGACGACGAACAGCATGAATCCGGCCGAGGCTCGCACCGCGGGCGCATGAAAACCCGCCAACAGCGAGTAGCCCCAGCAGACCCCCACCGCGGCCCAAAGCGCTGCCAGGCGCGGAACATACAGCACCCGCAGCAGGAACAGCAGCGCCATGGCCACAATCGAAATATGCAGACCGGAGATCACCAGCGCGTGATAGGTACCGGTAATGCGGAACGCATTGGTCCAGCGCCGCTCGACACCGGCGGTTTCCCCGAGCAGCGTGGCCGCCAGGAGCGCCCGAGTGTGCGGATCGCCGGGATAGAGCGCCCGCAGCCGGCCGAGCGCCCATGTGCGTATGGAAAAAACCGTAGCGAGCGCCCGCGACCCGCAGCGGCCGGGAAGCCGGCGGATGTCGCTAATCGCCGAAGTGGATGCTCTCCAATAAATATGCCTGGCGGCAAGATAACCGGCGTAATCGAATTCGCCGGGGTCCTGGTAATCGTGCGGCAGCCGGATTTTCGCCGGCAACTCGACGCGCTCGCCGTAGGCCAGCCGAAGCTTTTCGCCCGGTTTCAGATCGGCCGAGACCAGGGCGTCCGCCCCGGGCGCCAGCTCCAGCGTGAACCGCTCCTGGCCGGGGGAAAGATCGGGCGGGCTTACGAGGCAGCCGGAAAGCAGCGCTACACCGCCGTTGCCGACGTTTAGATGCGGTGTGCGGTCCTGGCGATGGACCACCTGCATCAGGACGCCGAACAAAGCGCAGGCGGTGCAGATAACTGCCCATCGAGCGCGGACCGGAGCGCTAAGCACAAAAGCCAAAACGGCGGTGGCCACGCAAATCAATCCGGGGATCAGCAGATCCGCCGGCGTGAAATAGAAGAAATGCGCTACAAGAATGCCGCAGGCCAGCGCGGCGCAAGGCAAAATGAGCGGCTCACGAGGCACGAAACTCTAGTGGCGCGGCACGTCCTGTTTTTTCAGGTGAAACTCTGCCGGCTTTCAATCATCATTTAGCCGTGTATGCCCATGAGATAAAAATCGCGTCGGGCAGCGACCAGCTCCCGGCCTATGAAGCCGTGCCAGAGCAGGGCGGACCGTTCCCTGTGGTTTTGGTAGTTCAGGAAATCTTCGGCGTGAACGACCATATCAAGGACATTTGCCGCAGGTTGGCGAACGAAGGGTATTTTGCGATCGCGCTGGACTTATTCGCGCGGCAGGGCGATGTCTCGAAAATGACCAATATTCAAGAGGTCCTCCACAAAATCGCTCCGAATGTCTCCGATGAACAGGTTTTGGCGGATCTGGATGCCTCGGTCGAGTACGCCCGCGCGTCTGGCAAAGGCGATGTGGAGCGCCTGGGCATCACCGGATTCTGCTGGGGCGGGCGGATCGTCTGGCTCTATGCCGCACACCAGTCGCAACTGCACGCGGCCGCGGCCTGGTATGGCCGGCTGACAACCGGATTCCAGAAAGGCGGCAAGCAGCCCATCGACGTCGCCGCAGAGTTGAAAGCCCCGGTGCTCGGGTTATATGGCGGCAAGGACCAATCGATTCCGATGGCCGATGTCGAGCGCATGCGCAAAGCGATCCAAAGAGCGGGCAAAATCGGCGAAATTGTGGTCTATCCCGATGCCGGGCATGCCTTCAACGCCGATTACCGTCCGAGTTATCACGAAGCTTCCTCGAAAGATGCCTGGGCAAAGATGCTCGCCTGGTTCAAGACCTACGGCGTGGTTTGAAGCTCACTGTTTCCTTCGCGCGTAAAATTCCGCTCCGAGCCTCCAGGTTCGGCCGTCGTCCTGAAGCGATTCGCCCAGCCAGTGGAATGAATCTCCCGTGACCTCTGTAAAACTCCAGCGGATCGGCGTACCGTCAGCCTGCGTGCCCACCTGAACAATATCTTGCCCGACTCTGCGGGCGATCATCTGATCCCGATTGCCTGTCACCGGATCGATCCAAAGGATATCCCAGGCTTGAATGGATGGGTTCCAAATACGAAGCGTAGTGCCGTACCGGTTGACCCGCTTATCCATTCCCACCGCTCGTTCCGGGCGCTTGGGCATGATCCAGACGTCCTGCACGGCTCGCCCTTCGAGGGCCCAGGTGAAATGCACTTCTCCATTGCTCGAAATGCTACTGCCTCCGGGCTCATATCGGTGCACTTCCAATTCCCAGCTTCCGATCAGGCATCCATACAAAT
This sequence comes from Bryobacteraceae bacterium, assembly GCA_036379475.1. Lineage (GTDB taxonomy): Bacteria > Acidobacteriota > Terriglobia > Bryobacterales > Bryobacteraceae > Bog-105. The sequence goes on from DASVGP010000144.1 coordinate 46,825, forward strand.
CTTCCAGTCCGACGATCTCCTGGGATCGGCCGGGAGCCATAAGCGCCGAGTGAAAACGGCTTGGCTCGCCGGCAGGATCCATTCGCTTGGCGCGAAACTCGCCTTCCAGCATCCAGCTGCGTCCGTCCGGTTGCAGCGCCTCGCCGATCCAGTGGAACGAATCCGATGTGATTTCGGTGAACCTCCATCGCGTGGCAGTCCCGTCCGGGCGCGCGCCGGTTTGCACGATCTCGTTGCCGATCCGTCTTCCGGTCTGCCTCTCGCGGTGGCCGGATGCCGGGTTCATCCACTCGATGTGCCACGCCTGAATCGCGGGGTTCCAGACGCGAAACGTTGTCCCGTACATGTTGTTTGTTTTGTCCAGGTGCGGCCCGCGTTCGGCAATGCGCGGCATGATCCAGACATCCTGGACTGCGCGGCCTTCCAGCACCCATCCGAAATGCGCTTCGCCTCTCATTTGGAGCGCTCTGAGATCGGCTCCGGCGTATTGGCAGACCTCGAGTTCCCAACTGCCGGTAAGCCATCCATATACGTCCATTGCTTCGGGGATCTCAGAAGAACGGGCTGGTGCAGCCAGTGCATCTAAAAAGCCGGTTTTCTGTTGTAGCGTCGCTATCATGAGATAGTTCTACGGTATCGGCGGGCGGAATTCTTGGGGAAAATTGCGGTCGAACTCGAGGATGCTTTGACGCGGCGTATGAAGCATGGAGCGCCGGGTAGCGCCAGCGCCCGCATCCTTGCTCAAGGCGACGGCTGGGCTGTTCACGACGTGCTCTGCACCCATGGCCCGGAGGACCGCTCCTTTGAAGAGCAGCACCGGAACATCTGTATTGCTGTTGTGGCGGCTGGAACATTTCAATACCGCTCGGGCGGGTGTTGCGGCTTCATGGCGCCCGGGTCGCTTCTTCTTGGCAACGCGGGCCAGTCTTTTGAGTGCGGACACGAGTACGGCGCGGGCGACCGCTGCATCTCATTCCATTACGAGCCCGGCTACTTCGAGAGCCTTGCCTCCGGCATCGGAGCCTCCGCTGCGGATCTGCCGTTCCGCCGGCTTCGCGTACCGCCTCTGCCCGCCTCCTCCTGGCTCATTGCCCAAGCCTGCGCCGGATTGGACGGATTTGCATTTCTGTCATGGGAGGAATTGGGCGTTCATGTTGCCGCGAAGGCTATACAGACTTTGCGCGATTCGCCCCTTGCGCCGCAAATGCCGAGCCGCTCGCTGGCGCGGGTGACGCAGGCAGTTCGGACCATTGAGCAGCATCCGGTGGCGGAGCATTCTCTGGCTTCCCTGGCGCGCGAGGCGCAGTTAAGCTCCTACCATTTCCTCCGCCTTTTCGAGCGTGCCGTGGGCGTGACCCCGCATCGGTATGTCATGCGAACCCGCCTTCGCGAGGCGGCCCTGCGGCTTATGGACTCGTACCGCCTCCCGCCATCCCGTGTCATTGACCTTGCCCTGGATTGCGGCTTCGGCGATTTATCTCATTTCAACCGCGCGTTTCGAGGCGAATTTGGCTGTTCTCCGCGCGCCTACCGCGGGAAGCGTTCTCGTCTCACGGTCACGGCAGGGAGCAGATGAAAGCCGCCTACATTGATCACACCGGCCCGCCCGAAGTGATCCGCTACGGCGAGCTTCCCACGCCTGAGCTCGGGCCGAACGACGTTCTGGTCCAGGTGAAGGCGGTCGCCGTCAATCCCATCGATACTTATATTCGCGCCGGCAAATTTCCCCTCCGGCTGCGCTGCCCGTTTATCGTCGGCCGCGATATGACCGGAATCGTTGCCGAGGTCGGTTCCGCGGTAACGCGCTTCCGCCCGGGCGATCGGGTCTGGGCGAACAATCAGGGTTATGCGGGGCGTCAGGGCAGCTTTTCCGAGTACTGCGCGGTGCGCCAGGATCTACTCTATCCACTTCCGCCCGGCGCGGATTTTCGCGAGACCGTGGCTGTGGTGCATTCGGCCCTCACCGCCGTCCTCGGATTGCAGTTCAAGGCGAAGCTCGCGGCGGAAGAAACGCTGTTCGTAAACGGCGGCGACGGAAACGTGGGAAACGCAATTGTGCGCATCGCGAAAGCCATGGGCGCGCGGGTCGCCGTGACCTCTTCCAACCCCGAGAAAGCCGAGTCGATCAGAGAGGCCGGTGCGGATCTAGTGATCGACTACAAACGTGAGGACCTGCCCGGCGCGCTCAAAAACTTCGCCCCGGAGGGCATCGATATCTATTGGGATGCCACCCCACAACCTGATGCGATGCTGGCGGTGCGAGCCGCCGCGCAACGCGGGCGCATCGTCTTTATGGCCGGCGCGAACCATGAGACCGTTTTCCCTTCCGGACGTTTTTACCTGAAAAACTGCACCTTGTATGGGTTCACGGTCACCGATGCGACGGCTGAAGAATTGGCAGACTATGCGGTCGAAATCAATCAATGGCTGGCGCAGGGAATCCTGAAGGCGCGCATCGACCGCGTTCTGCCGCTTTCTCAAGCCCCCGAAGCGCATCGGCTGGTCGAAAGCGGAAAGCTATTGGGAAAGGTTGTTCTCGAACCGGAGCGCCAAGCTCCGTACTCGGAATCAGCGGAATGAAGGAACTTAACGTCCTGAGCGGTGTTCGCATCATCAGTTTTACTCAGTTTCTGCTGGGTCCGGCGGGAGTTCAGCACCTCGCGGATCTCGGTGCCGATGTCGTGTAAGTAGAGCCGCTCGCAGGGCGTGGGAGCGCCACTGGACGGGGGGAGAGCATTATCTTAACGGCGCCAGCATTTTCTACCTGCTTACCAATCGAAACAGCCGCAGCATTGCCATCGACCTGAAGCGGCCGGAGGGCAAAGCGGTCGCGCGGCGGCTGGCCGAGGCGCGGATGTGGTCGTCCAGAACTACCGCCCGGCGTGGCCGAGCGCCCGGTATTTTGGCGCCGCGAGGTCTTGCCCTTCGCAAGCGAGCCGAGTATGCGGATCACCGATGCGCTATCCTGTCAGAGAACCCTTCTGCGAAACACGCGCCAGGTTCGTGCTTGACGTCCGGTTCGCTGTTTTATACACTAGGAGGGTTTGCGAGTTGATTCTTCGGCTTGCGCGCTACCATGCTTTACCAGCATCCGGCCGCGAGTCGGGCCCCGCTACTGGGCCAATAAGCCGTTCGGAATTTCGAGCGAGTGACGTTGGAACCCGGCATTGGGCCACATCCGAAGCAGTTACCCTCGCGTTTGAGGCCGGTGAAGACGCTATATCGGTCTTGCTAACAGAACCGCGACCGTTAGGAAGCGGAAAACCCTGGAATCGGGTAGAGCGAAGATTTTTTGGATTAAAAAGGATAAGAGTGCACGGGCGTGGAGCGCCCTTGTGCGCGGCTAACGAGAGATGCCGACGTTTAATCAACTGGTGCGAAAGGGCCGCAGGCCGACCCGTTACAAGACGGCCAGCCCGGCGCTGCAGGCTTGCCCGCAGCGGCGTGGCGTATGTACGCGCGTGTATACGACCACGCCCAAAAAGCCGAATTCGGCGCTGCGCAAAGTCGCCCGCGTCCGCCTGACTAACGGAATTGAGGTCACCACTTATATTCCCGGCGTCGGGCACAATCTGCAGGAGCACTCGATCGTGCTGATCCGCGGCGGCCGCGTGAAGGATCTCCCCGGCGTTCGCTATCACATTGTGCGTGGCACGCTCGACACCGCCGGCGTTGCCAACCGCAAACAAAGCCGCTCGAAATACGGAGCCAAACGGCCCAAGGGAGGAGCTGCCGCCCCGGCCAAGAGGCGGTAGGAGATACGAGATATGCCACGCCGCAGACGCGCCGAACCGAGAGAAATTGTCCCCGATCCGCTGTACAACTCGACGCTGGTCGAGAAGTTCGTGAACTCGATGATGTGGGACGGCAAGAAAAGTACTGCCGAGCGGATCTTTTACGGCGCCATGGACACGCTGCGCGAGCGTTCCGGCGACGACCCGCTAAAGCTATTCAAGAAAGCGGTGGAGAACGTCAAGCCGGTGCTCGAAGTAAAAACCCGGCGCGTGGGCGGCGCTAACTACCAGGTGCCGATCGAGGTACCCCAGAACCGGCGCACCAGCCTCGCGCTGCGCTGGATCATCACCAATGCCCGCGGCCGGCCGGATCGAAGCATGGCCGCCAAGCTGGCCAACGAATTGAGCGATGCCGCCAACATGCGCGGCGGCGCCGTGAAAAAGAAAGATGACGTGCATCGCATGGCCGAGGCCAATAAGGCTTTCGCGCACTATCGCTGGTAAACATTTGCAATTGAAGTAAGAACTATGCCCCGCACGATTCCATTAGAAAAAATGCGCAATATCGGCATCATGGCGCACATCGATGCCGGTAAAACTACCACCACCGAGCGCATCCTGTATTACACCGGGCGGACGCACAAGATCGGAGAGGTGCACGAAGGCACCGCCATCATGGACTGGATGGCGCAGGAGCAGGAGCGCGGCATCACCATTACCTCCGCTGCGACCACCTGCCAATGGACCGACGTCACGATCAACATCATCGATACCCCCGGCCACGTCGATTTCACCGCCGAAGTCGAGCGCAGCTTGCGCGTGCTCGACGGCGCTTGCGCCGTTTTCGACGCTGTTGCCGGGGTGCAGCCGCAGTCGGAAACCGTGTGGCGGCAGGCCGACAAATATCATGTCCCGCGCATCTGTTTTATCAATAAAATGGACCGCGTCGGCGCCGATTTCTACCATTCGGTCGATACGATCGTCGAGCGGTTGAATGCGCGGCCGGTCCCGATTCAGCTTCCCGTTGGCGCGGAAGAGCATTTCAAGGGCGTCGTCGATCTGGTCACGATGAAAGCTCGCATCTGGCGCGAAGAGACCCTGGGCGCCAAGTACGACGACGTGGAGATCCCGGCGGATCTGGTGGACAAAGCGAAAGAGTATCGCGAAAAGCTCATCGAAGCGGTCGCCGAGAGCGACGACACTTTGTTCGAGAAATTTGTCGAAGGCAAGCCGATCACGGAAGAGGAATTGGCCGCTGGAATCCGCAAAGCCACCATCCTGCAAAAGATTTTCCCCGTGATTTGCGGCTCCGCCTTCAAGAACAAAGGCGTGCAGAACCTGCTCGACGCGGTACGCGACTATCTTCCCTCGCCGCTCGACATTCCGCCCATCAAGGGAACCGAGGTGGATAACCCCGAAGTTCCCCTCGAACGCCACGCGAGCGACGACGAGCCGTTTTCAGCTCTGGTCTTCAAGATCATGACCGATCCGTTTGTGGGTCAGTTGTGCTTCGTGCGCGTCTACTCGGGTAAGCTCAACGCGGGCGAATCGGTATATAACGTCAGCAAGGCGCGCCGGGAGCGCATCGGCCGTCTGGTCAAGATGCATTCCAATAAGCGCGAGGAGATGCAGGACGTCTATGCCGGGGATATCTGCGCCGTTGTCGGCCTGAAGACCGTCATTACCGGCGACACGATTTGCGATGAGAAATCGCCGATTCTGCTCGAATCGATCGACTTCCCCGCCCCGGTCATTCAGCTTGCGATCGAGCCCAAGACCAAAGCCGACCAGGAAAAGCTTGGCGTGGCTATCCATAAGCTGGTCTCGGAAGATCCCACCCTCCGCGTCGGTACCGACCCGGAGACCGGGCAGACGATTTTGGCCGGGATGGGCGAGCTGCATCTGGAAATCATCGTCGACCGCATGAGGCGCGAATTCAACGTGGAAGCGAACGTCGGCAAACCGCAGGTGGCCTATCGCGAGACCATCCGTGCCGAGGCCCAAGGCGAAGAGAAATACGCCAAGCAGAGCGGCGGGCGCGGCCAGTACGGGCACGTCAAGATCCGCATCGCGCCGGCGCCGGGCAAAGGCTTTGAGTTTGAGAATGCGATCATCGGCGGCGCGATTCCCAAGGAATTCATTCCGGCTGTTGAAAAGGGCATCGCCGAAGCTCTCGAGGGCGGCATCCTCGCCGGCTACCCCATGGAAGACGTTCATGTGACGCTGTTTGATGGCAGTTATCACGAGGTCGATTCGTCGGAAATGGCGTTCAAAATCGCCGGGTCCATGGCCGTGAAGAAAGCGGTGGGCAAAGCCAAGCCGGTGCTGTTGGAGCCGGTCATGCGCGTCGAGGTCACGGTGCCGGAAGAATACATGGGACCGGTCAACGGCGATTTGATCTCGCGCCGCGGACGTCTCGAAGGAACCGAAATCGCCGGCGGTACGCACATTATCAAATCCATGGTGCCGCTTTCGGAAATGTTCGGTTACGCGACTGAGCTGCGTTCACGCACGCAGGGCCGCGGCAGCTTCACCATGCACTTCGGCCAGTACGAAGAGGTTCCCAGGAATTTGGCGGAAGAAATTATCAACCGCAACAAGGGTGGAGTGGCAACCAGGTAAGGTAACGGAGCCCGGAGCGTAAGCAATGGGTTAAGCAGGGAGCAGCAACAGAACGCGACCGTAAGGGAGCGGACGAAATTAGGAGCAATTTGCATGGCGAAAGAGAAATTTGACCGCAGCAAGCCGCACGTGAACATCGGGACGATCGGGCACATCGATCACGGCAAGACGACTTTGACGGCGGCCATCACGAAGGTGCTGGCCAAGCACAATCCGAAGAACAAGTTCCGCA
>DASVGP010000145.1:0-6450 GCA_036379475.1 Bryobacteraceae bacterium
GTCCACGCCGTCGCCGGGGAACCCGAATATCACGTCCACGCCCCATTCGTGTAAGCGCTCCACTAGTACATCCGATACCGTTTTTGCCATTTAGGATCTCCTTCCTGTTTGACGAGAAAAAATGCGCGCGTTTCGGATAAAACTTCGGCAGCGAATGTTTGCGTTTGGCTCATGAAATGCAGATCATCAAGAGCGAGGTGTGAATGGCGGATAAACCCAACGCTCAGAAGGCGGGCGCCTTGCGGGCACGCAAAGATATTCCCAAAACTGTCAGAACCCCCAGGGAAAAAGTTACCTTCGCCGATGCCGCGTCTACGATGGAGACGGCGCCGGAATGGTCTGTCGAAAATGTAGCTTCCCAAATGGCTGCGGTGCAGTATGTGCCTGCCGTGGGAGAAACACGGGTCGTCCCGGTGCACACTCCGCTGCCGCCCCGCGGCTTTGAGGCGGTAATCGTCTCGGCGCTGGTCTCGTTGGCAAAATTCGCGCGGCGCCAACCCGGAACGGCTCTCGGGCTCGCGGCTGCGGCCGGCCTCGCCGCAGGACTATGCGCGCGCCGCATTTAGCCGCATTCAATCGATATTCGCAAGAACAGGTAACCATATGGCACTGGAAAATGAACGTCGTATCGGAGAGATTCTGCAGGACACGGTCAACGATCTCTCAGCAATCACGCGTTCGGAGATCAACCTGGCGAAGACCGAACTGAAGAGCGAGGCCGCGGATCTGATGCGTGTGGCTCCGTTATTCATCGTGGGCGTGGTCCTGGGGCTGTTTGCGTTGGGATATCTCCTCACCGCGGGTCTGCTTGCATTGGTCATCGTCATTCCTCCATGGGCGGCTTCGCTTGTGATCTTTGCCCTGGTCGCGCTGGCGGGTGCAGCGATTGTGAGCGCAGCAAAGGCCCGTCTGGGCACCATCAAGCTCAAGCCGGAAAGAACTATACACACGATGAAGGAGAACGCCGAATGGCTGAAGACCCAAACGAGATAGAGCACAATATCGAGAGCAGGCGCCGCGATCTTGGCGGCCACCTGGACGAACTCGAAACCAGATTGCGAGAAGAGACCAATTGGCGGACTTACGTTCGGCGCAATCCCTTGACCGTTTTGGCCACGGTCTTCGGCGCTGGGCTAATGCTTGCTTATACATTCGGCGGGCGGCGTTAAATCTTCCACGCTATTTGAGCCGGTTCTTAGCCCACTCGACATTGTCCTTCATGGTTTCCAGCGTCTGCTGCGGAACCGGATCGATCTGTTCCAGCGCCATTCTCCCCATTAGAAATGCCCCGCCGGCCACGATCGCCAGCAGCACGCCCATCAGCAAAATAGACAACCACACATCCAGCACGATGGTTAAAGCGACGATGCAGGTGGCGATAAAGCACGCCATCGCAAAAAAGCCAAGAAGCCCCGCCGCCACCAGCATTCCTCCGGGGATCGCCCCCTTTCGGAATTTCTCCTTCAGCTCAGCCCCGGCCAGCCGCAACTCGGCCCTGAAGATGTTTCCGATGTCGCGAACGATATCCTGGACGATGTCTTTCAAAGAACGAGCATCCGTTTCCCAATTCGGTTGACCGCTGTCCTGTTCATTCATTTTTAATCCACTCTCATTTTCCGGCGATCGGGAGCCAGTTCCGCGTGATGTAATCGGCAAACGTCAGGGTGACCAGGATCAGGAACCACAGAACCGCGGCGCCCATAACAATATGAATAACCGTCTTCTCCAAATACGCCTGCATCAGTACGAATACGAGTATCGCCACTTGCATCACTCCAATCACCAACGCGATGAACATGTTTACCCAGCCTAGATTCATAAATGCGATCCCTACATTGATGAGCATCAGGACCAGGAGCGCTACGTATGCAAGCACATATTGCTTTATGGAAATGTCCGGTTCCTTCACAATCTCTCCTACCGAAACCCGGGAAGGTAAAAAATCACGTACAGAAACGTCCAGATGATATCGACGAAGTGCCAATAAAGGCCGACAATCGCGACAGGAGTATGATATTCGGCGTTGAACCGCCCGATCGCGGTCCGGAACGCCAGCACCGTCACAAGTCCGATTCCAATAGACAAGTGAATCGCATGCAGACCGGTCAGGGCGAAGTAAAAGAAAAAGAAAAGCTGCACCGCGTGAGCGTGAGGGCTGGACGAATCGAACCAGATTCCAGGTACCTTGTGGTCCGCATAATGCAAAAAGTACTCCAGGAACTTCAGCGCGAGAAACAGCAGGCCAATCACGGCCGTCAGGATCAGGAGCCAATAGCACCGAGCCTGCTTTCCGATAGAGATCGCATGAATGGCAAGACTCATCGTGAGGCAGCTTGTGAAGAGCACTGCGGTGTTGATGGACCCGATCAGCAGTTCCATTTCGCGGCTGCCTTCCATGAATCCCGCTGTGTAATACATGCGGTAAACCGCGAACGCGACAAAGAGGCCGCCGAAGAACATCACCTCGGTCGCCATGAAGGTGAACATCCCCATGGTGGCGGTGTCGCGCTGCTGCTGTGGATCTCTGAACTGTTCGCGAAGAGCGCGTGCCGGACTAGCCAAGGCGCAGTTCCTCCTTCATGCCCTCATAGTCATACGCCTTGTGAGTCACGATCGGCGTCACTTCAAAGTTATACTTAGGAGGAGGCGAGGCATTCTTCCACTCCAGGCCCGTGGACCGCCACGGATTATTTCCTGCAAACGGGCCGTGCTTCCAGGACCAGGGCAAATAGAGCAGCGGCAGCAAATAGCCAAGTCCGAGAACGGTGGCTCCGGCAGTCGAGAGGATATTGAGGAATTGCCAGTCCGGGGGATATACCGGATAACGCCGCGGCATACCGAGCCATCCCAGCACAAATTGCGGAAAGAAGGTCAGATTAAACCCAAAGAAAATGGTCAGCGCCGAGACCTTGGCCAGACGCTCCGGATACATCCTTCCGCTCAATTTCGGCCACCAATAGTGCAGGCCCCCCATGTACGCCATGACCGCTCCGCCAACCATGATGTAGTGAAAATGCGCAATAACAAAGTACGTATCGGTAAGATGTACGTCCAATCCCAGAGCTGCCACAAACAATCCCGTCATTCCGCCGATCATAAATAAGCCGATGAAGCCAAGCGCATATAACATCGGCGTTTGCAGCGAAATGGAGCCTTTGTAAAGCGTAGCGGTCCAGTTGAATACCTTGATCGCCGACGGTACGGCTACCAGATAACTGAATAACGAAAATACTAGCGCCGAGTACACGCTGATGCCGGCTGTAAACATGTGGTGTCCCCAAACCAGAAAGGAGACCACGGCGATTCCGGCAAGAGAATACACCATGAATGAATACCCGAACACCCGCCTGCGCGAGAAAGCCGCAATCAGCTCACTAATCACGCCCATGCTGGGAAGAATCATGATGTAAACGGCCGGGTGCGAATAAAACCAGAACAGGTGCTGAAACAGTATGGGGTCGCCGCCTAGCTTCGGGTCGAAAATCCCAACTCCAAATACTCTCTCGACAGCCACCATGAGCATCGTAATCGCCAGCACCGGGGTCGCCAGCACCATCACCACGCTAGTGGCATAGTTCGCCCAAACGAACAGCGGGAGACGGAACCACCTCATGCCGGGCGCGCGCATTTTGTGGATGGTAACAATGAAATTGAGGCCGGTCATGATCGACGAAAACCCGACGATAAAAACGCCGATGGCGGCGGCCTCCACATAAGTCGTCGAGTACGTTGTGCTGAAGGGCGTATAAAACGTCCAGCCGGTATCGACACCGCCGCGCGCCATGGCGTACAAAGCCAGCAGACCGCCGATCATGAAGACATACCAGCTCCCCAGGTTTATTTTGGGAAAGGCGACGTCTTTCGCCCCGATCATCTGAGGGATCAAAAAGTTGCCCAGTGTGGTCGGAATGGACGGTATGAGAAAGAACCACACCATGATAATTCCGTGCGCGGTAAATAGCTTGTTGTAGGTTTCCGGCTGCACCAGATCGCCGGCCGGGGTCAATAATTCCAGGCGCATAATCAAAGCGGCGATGCCCCCGATCACGAAAAAGCAGGTGATCGAGAACATGTACAGCATGCAAATTCGCTTGTGGTCGGTTGTCAGCACCCAGGAGAGTATGCCCCGCTCGGCAGTCAGATAGCTCGGGGTCTCCACCACCCGCACCCGGGCGACGGTCTGTATGGGCTCTTCTTTAGTTGCCATGTTGCATCTGCCTTTTGCTCTCCCTGAACAACTGCTTTTCCGTCATCTCGAATCCGGTTTTGTGCCTGAGATCGACGTGCTCCCCGGGCCCGCAATTCCGGGTTGAAATCCCACGCGCGAGGGATTGGTTCCCGAACCTGACGGCTGATTCACCCCCGCTTCGGGGCCGATCGCTTTGATGTAAGAGACCAGCGCCAAAACCTGCAATTCGTTAAGCTGTCCGGTAAAATTGGGCATGATATTCGCAAATCCGAAAACCAGTCCACCCTTCGCCCCCATGATGCACTCACGTATGTAAGCTGCGTCCGCCGTCCGTATAGTTCCGTTATTCAGCTCCACGTGAGTGCCGTACAGCCCGCGCAGATCGGGCCCGGGGCCGTGCCCGCTCGACCGGTGGCAATTGGCGCAGCCGAATTGGTGAAACAGCTTTCCCCCTTGTGAGGCGAGCGATCCCTCGCCCGCTCCCTGCTGCAGCCAAAGCTGGTAATCGTGCGGATTCATAGCATAGACCCAGCCGACCATCCCGGCATGCTTGGCGCCACAATACTCAGAGCAAAACAGATGATATTTGCCCGCAGAATTCGCCTCGAACCACTCGGTCGTGTATCTATCCGGCAGGACGTCCTGCTTGGTGCGAAATGCCGGCACAAAAAAGCTGTGAACGACATCTTGCGAGATCATCGTTAGGCGAATAGGAGTGTCAATGGGTATGTGGAGAGTGTTGATTTCGCGTATGCCGTTCTGGTGCTCTATGGTCCACATCCACTGCTTGCCCACCACCCAAATGTTGAGCGTATGGGCAGGCGGCTCTTCGGCATAGAAATATGTCTTCGCTCCCCAGCCGAACATACCGAGGAATATGAGCAGAGGTATGACCGTCCACGCCGCTTCGACCTTGTAATTGTTGGTGATCTGGGGCGGCAGCTCATCTGCGTGCTTGCGCCGGTATTTGATGGCGCAATAAACGATAAAGAGCGCGATCCCAAAAGTAACAACGCCGCAGATCGCTACCATTACCCAAAATAAATAGTCCACTTGGGTCGCGTAAGTAGATGCCGTCGGCGGGAGTAGATTGAGGGAGTTCACGCGTCGCGCACCTCATGGCTTCCTCCGCCGCCGAATTTGCGCGGAAAGATTTCCCGCCGCCATAGGTACAGGAGCCATCCCACTAGGAGCGCCAACGTCAGGGCTGCCGCATACCACAGCACCCCGAGGACCATAGAAGTGTACTTGCCGGTGAGCGGATCATAGTGGCAGCAGAACAACAGGATCTGATCCACCGGGGAGCCGATCTTATCGTGAGACGCTTCGACGAGCGAGAGTTTCAAATCCAGCGGCTCGAAGTAGACGCCGTACAGGTAGCGTGCCGCTTTCCCCTGCGGCGTCAGGACCATGATTCCAGCGCCGTGAAAAAACATCTTGCTGGTCGGATCGTACCGGTAATGGAATCCGACGGCATTGGTAACTTCGCGGATATTCTGTTCGTTGCTGGTGAGGAAGTGCCAGCCCTTAAGTGAGGCGTTCGGCGAGTACTCATGCACAACCTCTCGCCGCTTTTCCGCGGCCAGTGGCGGTCCTTCTCGCGGATTGATACTGATGGCGATTACGTCGAAGTCGCGTCCCGGCCGAAGCGGAATCTTCCGAAGGGAGCTAGCCATTCCATGCAGAATCTGATCGCACAGATTGGGGCACGTATAATAGACGAGCGCCAAGACCGCGGGCCGCTTGCCCAGGTATTGGCCCAGCCTCACCGTGCGTCCGAATGAATCTCGGAACTCCGCATTCAAGGGAACCTGAGCATTCAATTTCTGTTCGATTCCGACACCCTTCAAGTATTTCGGCCGCGTCGCCTCTTTGGCGCTCAATGAGGCTGCGAGCGCTAACAACATAAATACGGTTGCAAATTTCATCTTGCTTCTGACACCACTTTCCCCTGAAATCCGGTGGATAAATCCACCGCTCTCGGCGGCCGGAAAAACACGTTGCTCTCGGGCGGGGGGGGAATCCCATGCCTCGCTATAATTTCCATCGCCCGCGCGATCGGTATCGAAACAATGCCCTTTTCCCGGTCCACCCAGCGATAGCTGTTCAGATCGCCCTCTTCACGCTTTTGAAACTTCTCCAGCGTCAGGAACGGCGCATGCTCGTTTCTGGGCTTGGGCGGCAGCTTAGGAATATAAGCCAGCACCTTCGCAGGATCGATGCCGCCTGTGCGATCGTACATCAAAAAATGGAAGAAAGGA
>DASVGP010000146.1:0-4252 GCA_036379475.1 Bryobacteraceae bacterium
GACCGCGCTGCCGTAAGCTGCTTCTCGTAAAAGGAAGCCCGAGATGAGCGCAAAGCCGAACGAGATTTCGGCAATGGTCGCGATACAGGCAGCGGGTGTATGCAGCCAAACCGGCAAGAACGAATTTAGCTTTGCCGCGTACAAAGCGAAATGCGACCAATCCCCCCATACGGCATAGCGGGAACCCGGTGGGCCCCAGAGACCGAAGCGGTCTGCGCAGGCGGATAGGAAGGTCAGTCCCAAGCTCCAACGTATGTAGAATGTGGCCCATCGGATCATCTTGGTCTGCGTCATAATTCTCTGCCCAAGAGTTCCTTCGCAAGCTCTATCACGCGGTCCGGCTCAAACCCGAATTTCCGCTGCAGCTCCTTAAGCGGCGCCGAAGCCCCAAACGTCGTCATTCCAATTACGCGCCCTTTTGGGCCAACGTAGCGCTCCCAGCCGAACGTCGAAGCCTGCTCGATCGCGATGCGCGCAGCAACGTTCGGGGGCAGCACGCTGTCGCGGTATTGCTGAGTCTGATGTTCAAAAATGTCCCACGATGCCATTGAGACCACTCTGGAGCGGACGCCCTCAGCGATCAGCTTTCCGTGAGCGTCTAGCGCGATACTCACCTCACTGCCCGAAGCGATGAGGATCAGCTCCGGATCGGCGCCCGGGGTGTCGCTGAGGACATACGCGCCGCGGGCTACTCCGGCGGCCGGCGCATACTTCGTGCGGTCCAGCGTGGGGAGCGGCTGCCGCGAGAGCACGAGAACCGCGGGCTGGTGGCGAAGCTGCATGATGTAGCGGTACGCTTCGACCACTTCGTTAGCATCGCCGGGGCGGATTGTGACCAGCCCCGGGATAGCTCGGGAGAAAGCGAGGTGCTCAACTGGTTGGTGAGTCGGTCCATCTTCTCCGTCGCCCATCGCATCGTGGGTGAATACCAAAACGATGGGCAGTTCCATTAGTGCCGCGAGCCGGATCGCCGGCCGCGCGTAATCGCTGAAAATGAAAAATGTCGCCCCGTACGGCCTGATTTTCGAGAGGGCCAGCCCGTTGAGGATGGCTGTCATCGCATGCTCGCGAATGCCGAAATGCAGATTCTTCCCTCCAGGGCTATTGGCCTGGAAGTCGCCGGCGCCGTCGTAAGTTAGCAAAGTCTTGGTCGATGGTCCGAGGTCGGCCGACCCACCAATGAACCAGGGGATGTTCTGCGCGACGACGTTGAGCACTTTGCCCGAGGCTTCCCGCCCAGCGATGCCCTTTGGGTCCGGCGGGAAGACCGGCAAATTGCGATCCCAGCCATCCGGAAGCTCGCGCTTCTGCATTTGCTCGATCTCAGCGGCGAGTTGCGGATACTGTGTCCGGTAACTTTCAAATAGATCCAGCCAATCCCTTCGCGCGCTCGCGCCCCGCGTTCCGATTCCGTCCTCGAAGTGCTCGTAAACCGCATCCGGCACGAAGAACTTCGCATCTTCCGGCCACCCGTAAGCGCGCTTGGCCAGCCGGACCTCTTCCTCGCCCAGCGGTTCGCCGTGAGCTGCAGGAGTATCGTGCTTGTGCGGTGAGCCGTATCCGATGTGGCTATCCAGGACGATCAGAGTGGGAGCACCTGTGTTGCCGCGGAACCTCTTCAGAGCGCGCTCCATGTGCTCGATGTCGTTTGCATCCGCAACACGCAGCACGTGCCAGCCATACGCCAAGAAGCGCATCGCTACGTCTTCCGAAAAGGCAACGTTGGTGTGGCCTTCGATTGTGATCCGGTTGTTGTCGTAAATCCAGCAGAGATTGTCAAGCCCGAGGTGGCCGGCGAGGGACGCAGCTTCGGATGCGATGCCTTCCATCATGCAGCCGTCTCCGCAGACCGCATAAATTTTGTAATCGAATATCGGGAAGGCGGGCCGGTTGTAACGGTGGGCCAGCCACTTTTCCGCGATCGCCATGCCGACACTCGTCGCAACGCCCTGCCCGAGCGGGCCGGTTGTGGTCTCGACCCCGGAAACCCAGTGGTACTCGGGATGACCCGGTGCCTTGCTGCCGAGCTGACGGAAGCGGCGGATATCTTCGAGCAGGACGGCGGCGTGTCCCAGATTCTCGTAGTCTGCGTTCACGGCCTGAGTGCGCGTGAGATGAAGCACAGACCAAAGCAACATCGATGCGTGTCCGTTCGAGAGCACGAACCGGTCGCGATTAGGCCACAGCGGGTCCTGTGGATCGAACCGCATGACACGATTCCAGATGGTGTAAACCAGCGGCGCCAACGCCATTGGAGTGCCGGGGTGCCCGGACTTGGCCTGTTGTACCGCGTCTATCGAGAGAGTGCGGACAGTATTGATGCAGAGTTGGTCGAGCTCTGTGCTCGTGATGGTCTCGGCCACCGGAATCATTTGGTCAATAGATCCAGAGTCGGCAAGTACTTCGATGGTCATAGCACCTCTCTTGGTCATGCAGCTTGGCGGTCCGCGTTCTCGCGCGTTGGCGCAGTCAGTAGCGGAACGTGCCACCCGCCTGGCGGGAGAATCGATTCGTTCGCTTTCGCCGGGCCCCATGTCCCCGGCTCATATTCGTAAAGCGGCGTGCCGGCGCGCAGCACAGGGTCGACGATGCGCCAGGCTTCCTCCACGTAGTCCTCGCGAGCGAACAGCGTTGTGTTGCCGGCGAGCGCATCGCGGAGCACGCATTCATATGCGTCCATTTCGTTCGCCTCGGGATGGTGGTTCGCCATCATCTCGATTGCGTGTCCCTCGATCTCCTTATCCGGGGAAAGGACCATGATTCCCAGACCGATCGCTACGTCCGGGCTGATGCGTATGCGGATATGATTCTGTTCCAGGGTCTCTGCGTAGTAAACGTCCGGCGGACGGCGCAGGCGCACGAGAATCTCTGTGCATGAGATCGGCATCTGCTTTCCTGCACGGATATAGAACGGAACGCCTTGCCATCGCCACGAATTCACTTCGAGCTTCAGCGCGGCGAACGTTTCGGTCCGTGAGCCGCCTGCAACACCGCTCTCGGCCTGATAGCCGCGAAACTGGCCTCGAACGATACGCTTTTCGTCGATCGGCGCGATGGCCTTGAGCACTTTCACCTTCTCGTCGCGAATCGATTCGCTGTCGGCTCGGACCGGAGGCTCCATCGCCAGGTTGCTCAGGATTTGGAAGATGTGGTTCTGGATCACATCGCGAACGGTGCCCGTACGATCGTAAAAGGCGCCTCTGCCTTGCACACCGAAGTCCTCCGCCATAGTGATCTGTATGCTCTCTACGGCCGAGCGATTCCACAGGGAATCCAGGAAGAGGTTGGCAAACCGGAAGTAGAGCAGGTTGCGAACGGGCAGTTTCCCGAGATAGTGATCGATTCGCAAAATTCCGGACTCCGGGAAAGTGCGGAGCAGGATGCGGTTCAAGTCTCGCGCAGATGCCAGGTCAACCCCGAAGGGTTTTTCCACGATCACTCGTGCGCGTTCGCCGCAAGCCGTGGATGCAAGCTGCTCGGTTACTAGTCCGAACAGCGTAGGCGGAATGGCAAGGTAGAATGCCGGCCGCTCCGCCGAACCGAGCTCTTTGCGGAGTTTCTGAAACGTCGAGGCATCATGATAGTCGCCATCGACATACCGCAGCAGCCGGCACACGCGATCGAAGGCTTCGCGATCGAGGCCTCCGTGGTTTTCAATGCTTTCGCGTGCGCGTGCGCGAAGCTGATCAAGGCTCCACCCCGTCTTGGCAACGCCCACGATTGGAATGTCCAGATTGCCGCGCTTAGCCATCGCCTGGAGCGCCGGAAAGATTTTCTTGTAAGCAAGGTCGCCAGTGGCGCCGAAAAAGACAAGTGCGTCGGAGTGAGAAGTTTGCATATTGGCTCTCCTTATTAAGCGGCTGGTTTATCGGCGGTCTTCTCCAGGTGACCGCCGAACTGAAAGCGCATCGCGGAAAGCAGCTTGTTCGCGAAATCCGCGTCCCCACGGGAGCTGAACCGCTCATATAGAGCTGCGGTGAGAACCGGCGCCGGCACGGCTTCGTCAATCGCCGCTTTGATTGTCCAGCGCCCTTCACCGGAATCGGAGACTCGGCCGGCGAACTTCGTCAAAGCAGGATCCTCGACGAGCGAGGCCGCGGTAAGGTCGAGCAGCCACGAAGCGATCACACTGCCGCGGCGCCAGACCTCGGCGATGTCGCGCAAATTGAGGTCGTACTGATAGTGCTCGGGATCGCGCAAAGGCGTCGTTTCGGCGTCGATTGCGCGCTCGCGCTTGCCGATGTTGGCGCTG
>DASVGP010000147.1:0-3066 GCA_036379475.1 Bryobacteraceae bacterium
AGCAGTTTCGCATTCTATCGTTCGCCAATAACCTGCGGCTGCGGCTTGAAGACGGCAGCGAGCGTAAATTGACGCCGAACGAAAGAGCCATTTTATTGGATTTGACTGAGAAATCGGAGAAGCTGTCGCTCGTGGCGGCTAGACGTGCGCTGGGCATTAAACATTTGAAGTTCACGATCGAAGAGGGCGGAGAAAAGAACGTTCCTGTCAACATCACCGCGGTGCGTTTACGATGCGCATTGGGCGCAATCTGGGACCAACTCACCCCGGAGCAAAGGGACGACCTCGTCGAGGATGCCGGCGATGGTAAACGCTGCAAAACCGATGAAGATATGGAGCGCTGCGGGCTGGAGAAGTGGCGACTCCCTCCGGAGATCGCGAAGCGTTTGCCCGACGTGCATCTCCCAGCCGGCTACGCCCGATATTCGGCGAAAGCGCTCAAGGAAGTAGTGCCCGGCTTGGAACTGGGCTTGAGCGTAGAGGAAGTGATTCGTGGCCATCCTCTCTACCGGGAAGCGCGGCAGCAGCGCGAGCCGCTGGATCTCCTGCCGAAAGTGACAGACGTCATACCGGAAATTCGTAATCCCGCCGTGCTGCGAGCCTTAACTGAATTGAGGAAAGCAGTGAATGCCATCATCCGCCGCTATAGGAAGCCGGAATCGATTCGCATTGAGCTCGCGCGCGATCTCAAAAAATCCAGGAACGAGCGGCAGCGTGAGACTGGACGCAATCGGGAACGCGAAAAGCTTCGCGAACTGGCGAAGAAGGAGCTTGCCGCGCAAGATCCAATCCGCTGGCAGGACCCGAGGCGGACCGATATCGAGAAGTATCTCCTCGCGATGGAGGCGAAATGGCGGTGCCCGTACACCGGAGCCGAATACGGCTTCACCGATGTTTTCGGCGACCACCCCACCGTCGATATCGAACATATCGTTCCACGGTCCCGTTCACTCGACGACTCCTTTCTGAACAAAACCCTGACATTCCGGTCGACGAATATTGAGAAGGGAAATGACACACCAAGGGAATGGCTATTCGAGAGCAATCCGGAGCGCTACGATCACATGGTTCGAATCGTCAAGGATTTCGATCCCCGCTTTGAGGTTGGCAAGAAGCTGAAACGATTCGCGATGGACGTTTCAGACCCGGAGTCGCTCCTGCGTGAGTTCGTTGAGCGGCAATTACAAGAGACCAGATATGCATCGAAGCTCGCCAGCCGCTATCTCGGGGTGTTGTATGGAGGCATTTGCGACGCACAAGGAGAGCGGCGCGTTTTCGCGTGTGCAGGCCAGGCTACGGCCAAGCTTAGAGAAGCTTGGGATCTCAATGCAATTTTGAACCCCGAACGTAAGCCGAAGAAGTCGCGAGACGATCACCGGCACCATGCGATCGACGCCCTCACGGTTGCACTGTCGTCGGAGAGTCTGATCAAACAGCTTGCCGATGCCGCTGGCGATGCGGACCACAGATTCCGCCGAAAGATCGTCATGCCGGTGCCCTGGAATGGCTTCGCACAGCAAGCGCGCGAAAAGGTCGAATCGATCAATGTCTCGCATCGTCCGGCGCGAAGACTCTCCGGGCCGTTGCACGAGGAGACCTTTTATAGCCGCCCCCGAATCGTTGCCCCCGCCAACGGAAAAGGGAAGCCGAAACGGTATGTACACTATCGGGTGCCTGTGACCAGCCTGGACTCCGCTAAGAAGTTCGGCGATATAGTGGATAGCCGTGTGAGTGCCGCGGTAGAAGCAAAGGCAGAGGAACTCGGCGGCGGCGGGAATAAGTTCCTGAATAACTGGCCCGTGCTTATCACCCATAAGGGCGATCGCGTCCTCATAAAGCGCGTGCGCATACGAAAGGTGGAAACGGTCGTCTGCCTCGGCAAAAATGGCAGGGAGCGATATGTCATATCGGGATCGAACCACCATGCAGAGGTCGTCGCTCGATTGGATTCCCACGGCCGGATCGTCGGCTTCGAATGCAAAACCGTCACGCTAATCGAGGCGCTCGAGCGCAAGCGGCAGGGTGTCGATGTCGTTCAGCGCAACCACGGTCCCGGGTTCCAGTTTATCTGTACGCTGAGCGAGGGCGATCTCGTCCAGGTAAAACGGTCGGCCGATTCTCCCGATCCGTCGATATGGAGAGTAAGGAGTGTTCGGCAAACCGGGCAGCTCGACCTTACTCCGGCGACCGATGCGCGGCTCAAAGCGGATGCAGACTTGTGGAGCCCGACCGTTGCATCGCTATTTAAGAAGGGAGGGAGAAAGGTTTTAGTAACGCATCTAGGCGAGGTCACTCCGGCAAATGACTGACCGCGTATTGGATATCTCGGAGGCACCGGCACGGCTTCACATTCGCTCCGGTCTGCTGGTTGTGGAATCGAACGGAAGGGAACAGGCCGCGATTCCTTGCGCGGAGCTTTCGGCAGTTGTAATTGGGCATCGTCAAGTTGTGTTGACCCAATCGGTCCTCAGCGAACTCGCAAAAGCTGGCGCGCTCCTGATTACGTGTGACGAGAAGTTCCAGCCCGCTTCGATGGTGCTGCCGCTCAAAAGTCATCACGCGCAGGCCGAGCGGTTCCGCAGGCAGGCGCAACTTTCTTTGCCTAGAAAGAAGAGTTTGTGGAAGACAATCGTACAGGCTAAAATTCGCGCTCAGGCAGGCGCGCTGGAGCAGGCGGCAGGATCGGATGGGGGGCTTCGGGCACTGATACCGCGAGTGCGCTCCGGAGATCCGGATAATGTAGAGGCCCGCGCCGCCCGCCGCTACTGGTCGCTGCTATTCGGCGAGCGGCCATTTCGCCGGGCCGATGAACAAGACGCGCGAAATCATCTGTTGGACTATGGTTACGCGGTGCTCAGATCGATGGTGGCGCGAGCAGTTTGCGCCGCAGGCCTTCATCCAACGCTCGGTCTTTACCACTCCAACGTCCATAATGCGTTCGGGCTCGCTGACGATCTCATGGAGCCTTTCCGTCCGCTGGTGGACCTTGCCGTCCTGCGGCGGCCTTGTTGGGAACTAACGTCGGAAGCAAAACTCGAATTGATTTCCCATTTATTGTGCCGCTTT
>DASVGP010000148.1:0-3377 GCA_036379475.1 Bryobacteraceae bacterium
AGAAGGCGGGCGGCACACGCCGTTTTTCAACGGCTACCGGCCGCAGTTTTACTTCCGCACCACCGACGTTACGGGAGTGGCCAAGCTGCCCGAAGGCACGGAGATGATTATGCCGGGCGACAACGTGTCGATTGAGGTGGACCTGATCACGCCGGTGGCCATGGACAAGGGCTTGCGTTTCGCCATTCGCGAAGGCGGCCGCACGGTGGGGGCCGGCACCGTCAGCGAGATTGTGGAGTAGCGGAAAGCTGAAAGCTTATGGCCATGAAAGAACGCATCCGCATCCGGCTGAAAGCCTACGACCACCGGGTCCTCGATCAATCGACCGGCGACATCGTGGACACGGCCAAGCGCACCGGCGCCAGTGTCGCAGGCCCGATTCCGCTGCCGACTTTGAAGAACCGCTATACGGTGCTGCGGTCGCCGCATGTGGACAAGAAGTCGCGGGAGCAGTTTGAGATCCGCACCCATAAGCGTCTGCTCGACATCCTTGAGCCGACGCAGGACACTGTGGACGCGCTCATGAAGCTCGACCTGCCAGCGGGCGTGGACGTGGAGATCAAGGCGTTTGGCAAGAGCAGGCAGCAATGAAGAAACCCCGTGGCGCGCGCTTTCAGCGTGCCGTACCCACACTCGTGTGAGCACTTTGGGACAGGTAGGTGAGTAAAGGATGAGTCCAGGAATTCTCGGCAAGAAGATTGGAATGACGCAGGTGTTCGCCGCCAACGGTCAGGTGGTTCCGGTCACGCTGGTGAAGGCCGGTCCCTGCGTGGTGACGCAGCGCAAGACTCCGGCGGCCGACGGCTATGACGCCGTGCAGCTCGGCCTGGTCGAATTTGGGAAAAAGCCGAACAAGCCCGCTGCCGGGCATCTGGCAAAGTCGGGCGCCGACGGCGTGCGCTTTCTGCGCGAGTTCCGGCTCGGGCACGGCAACGGCGACATGAAGCAGGGCGACCGCGTGCTCGCTGACGAGTTTAAGCCGAAGGAAGTGGTGGATGTGATCGGCACCAGTAAAGGCCGCGGGTTCGCGGGTGTGGTGAAGCGGCACCATTTCCGCGGCGGACCGGCGAGCCACGGCTCTATGTTTCATCGCGCGCCGGGCTCGATTGGTGCTTCCAGCTTCCCTTCGCGCGTTTTCCCCGGGACCAAGATGGCCGGCCGTATGGGGACCGATCAGGTTACCGTGCGGAACCTCGAGATCGTGAGCGTGGATGCCGATGACAATGTGATTGCGGTCAAAGGCGCGATTCCCGGACCGAACGGCGGCTACATTACTATGCGGCGGGCAAAACGGTAAGGACACAACATGCCGACTGTAGAAATGGTTGATCTGAACAATGCGCCGGCCGGCTCGGTCGAACTCGCGGATGCCGTATTTGGCGCCGACGTGAACGAGGCGCTGCTGTACGAAACCGTGCGCCATTACACCGCATCGCAGCGCTCCGGCTCGGCGAAGACGAAGACGCGGCACGAAGTCTCGGGTTCGGGCAAGAAACTGTGGAAGCAGAAAGGTACAGGCCGCGCCCGCATGGGTTCGATCCGGTCGCCATTGTGGCGCCACGGCGGTACGGTACACGGGCCGCAGCCGCGCAGCTACGATTACAAACTGCCGCGCAAAATGGTTTTGGGCGCCTTGCGCTCGGCGCTCTCCGCCAAACTGCGCGATGGCGAGTTGAAAGTCATTAAGGCGTTCGAGCTCGCCGATCACAAGACGAAGAATATGGCCGGCGTGCTGGGGCGTTTGGAAGCCGGACGCTCGGTGCTGCTCGTGGAGATGCACGAAAACACCAATCTGATCCGAGCCTCGCGCAATCTGCCCGGCATCAAGCTCGTCGGAACGCGAGACGTGAACGCCTACGATCTTTTGAAGTACCGGCATGTGCTGCTGAGCGAGAGCGCGGCGAGAAAACTTTCGGAGGCGCTGGCGTAATGAACGTTTACGATGTGATCCGCCGTCCGCTAGTCACCGAAAAGGGCCATGCGAAGCGCGAAGCCGAGCGCACGCTCTGCTTCGAGGTGCATGCACAGGCGAATAAGATTCAGATCAAGCAGGCTGTAGAGACCGTGTTCCGCGTGAAAGTTGCCGAAGTGCGCACGAGCAATTACGCCGGGAAGTTGGGCCGCCGCGGCCGCTTTACCGGCTACGCGGCGGATTGGAAAAAGGCCTATGTGCGGCTGCGCGCCGGGCAGAAGATGCCGGAATATTCGGACATTAGTTAGTTAGGAAGCGAGCACTCGAATGCCAATCAAAAAACTCCGGCCCGTAACTCCCACGCGCAGGTACCAAACCTACCTGACACGCGAGGATATCACCAAGCAGCAGCCGGAAAAATCGCTGGTAAAGGGCAAGAAGCGCACTGGCGGGCGCGATGCGCGCGGGCATATTTCGCTGCGCTTTCGCGGCGGCGGGGCCAAGCGCGCTTACCGCATCGTCGATTTCCGCCGCGACAAGACAGGCGTGAACGCGAAGGTTGCGGCCATCGAATACGATCCCAACCGCTCGGCCCGCATTGCGTTGCTGCATTACGTAGATGGCGAAAAGCGCTATATTCTCTGTCCGGCGGGTCTCGAAGTGGGCCGCATGGTCAGTTCGGGTCCGGATGTCGATATTTTGGCGGGCAACGCGCTGCCTCTGAAAAACATTCCCGCCGGCACGGTGGTCCACAACGTCGAGCTGCGCCCCGGCAAGGGCGGCCAGATGGCGCGCTCGGCCGGCTCGCAGGTGCAATTAATTTCCAAAGAAGGCGGGATCGCGCTCTTGAAACTGCCCTCGGGCGAAGTGCGCAGGGTACAGCTTGAGTGCATGGCCACGATCGGTCAGGTGGGCAATGTCGAGCACGAAAACGTGTCGCTCGGAAAAGCAGGGCGCAAGCGCTGGCTCGGACGCCGGCCCCACAATCGCGGCGTTTCCATGAATCCGGTCGACCATCCGCATGGCGGCGGCGAGGGCAAAACTTCCGGCGGGCGGAATCCTGTTACTCCCTGGGGCCAGCCCACCCGGGGATACAAGACCAGGAATAACAAGCGCACCAACGCATTCATTATCAGCAGGGCATAGTATGGCGTCCCGGAAAACGATGCATTCTTTTGGCGCTCGAAAAGCAGATCCTTCGACTCCGCAAGCCGCGAAAAACGCAGCTTGCTGCGCTCAGGATGACAACTTTGATACACCGCGAACTTTTGGGACAGCATGCCGGGAGCCAGGAACGCGCGGGAGCGCCGAAGAGGCGCAGAAGAGACTGAAGGAGAACTAAAGGATCATGGCACGGTCGACAAAGAAGGGTCCGTTCATCGATGCTCACCTGATGGTGAAGGTGGAGGCGCTGAACCGGATCAATGACAAGAAAGTGATTCGCACCTGGTCGCGGCGCTCGACG
>DASVGP010000149.1:0-2968 GCA_036379475.1 Bryobacteraceae bacterium
AAGCGCCACGAGCGAGAACCAGGCGAGGCTGCGCTGCCCGCGCGGCAGCACAATGAAGGCGGCCAGGATCGGGCCGATGGCCGTGCCCCCGTTTCCGCCCACCTGAAAAACCGATTGCGCCAAGCCGGGCCGCCCGCCGGATGCCATGCGCGCAACCCTGGACGATTCCGGATGAAATACCGAAGAGCCCATCCCGACGAGCGATGCTGCCGCCAGCAGCACGCCAAAATTCGGCGCAATGGCCAGCAGCACCAGGCCGGCAAGCGTAAACGACATTCCAATCGGGAGCGAGTAGGGATGAGGGCGGCGGTCGGTATGAAGCCCCACAAGAGGCTGCAACAGCGACGCAGTCAGTTGATAAGTGAGCGTGAGCAGCCCGATCTGGCCGAAATCCAGACGGAACGAGTGCTTCAGGATCGGATAAATCGCAGGAATCAGCGATTGCATCGTGTCGTTCAACAGATGGCAAAAGCTGATTGCCGCCAATATAGTGAAAACTGTTTTTTCCGGGGCCGCCGGCTGGGCTTCGACAGGAAGCTCCGCTTCGAGAGGCACTGCTTTTAGACTAGCGGTCAGCCCCGCGCGATTCGCAAAATGTGCGCAGCGCCGCCATGCCTCGGACGAGGTGGAGGGCGGGCTTGAGCCCGCTAGGAGCTTTAGCTCCGCTGTGGCCGGGGCTGAACTCCGTCACGCGCGCGTTCTAGTGTTGGTTGTGCCGCCAATCCCAATACTGCTGCTGTTCCTTAGGCGGCAACTTCTTGAAGTCGGTGTGGTGACGATGATTCTCGTTTTCCCACTGGTTGTAATGGCGCCGCTCGTTTGAGTTCCAGCGGTGGTGGTCATGGTGCGCCGCGTCGTAGTATCCTGCGTGAACACAGCCGGTAAGAATTACCGGGAACGTGAGCGCCGAGGCTAGTAAAACTCTGTGAATCCAGTATCTTAGTCGCACGATATCGCGATCTGCAATTCACGTGCCATTGGAACGGGATGCAAAATGGGGGCAGCAACCGTGTCTCAGCGGTAACCGCCCACCCAAACAGGACGCGGGCTCGGCGCCCGGATGGAGCTAGCGGTCGGTGCCCTGACTGCCGTTCTCGCGCTGTTGCCGCCGCTCCTGCATGCGCTGGCGCATCTGCTGTTGCATTTGGTCCCATTGCTGCTTCTGCTGGTCGTTCAACACGGCCTTAATGCTGTTGTCGGTCTGTTCGCGCGCCGACCGCATCTTCGCGAATCGGTCTTTTCGCGTCAGCGACTGGTCGCCGAAGATCTGCCGCATCTGCTGCTGTTGCTGCTTCAAAAGCGGCAAAATCTGCTTCTGCTGATCGCCGGTCAGATTCAGTCTCTTAGTCAGGAAATGCAGCTGCCGGTCCGGATTGGCGCGACGATGATGCCGGACAGCCGTTTGGCCGTTTTGATCGCCGGCCGTGCCGGTGGCCTGATCTTGCGCTACGGGCACAGCGATCGCCGCGCCCACTCCGAAAATGGCGCAAAACGCGAGTGAACAAATCTGCTTTTTCATTCCTTTTACTCCTTCCGAGATGTTTCTCTCATCTCTGTCTGTAATGGCGGAACGGGCCGGCGAGCGGTTATGGCGAAAGCGATTAAATCCTCTCAAGCCGTACTCCCGGAAAAACGCCATAGCGCTGGATTTAAGGTAAAGCTTGGAGGTTCTACAGAATGAAAAGTGTTGAAACGGCAACCCTCACTGCAAACGCTCCAGGAGGAGCGCCGTTCGCCCGCGAGTCTACGCCGGCCGCCGTCAAATTGGGCCTCTACAGCATCACCTATGGAGGCGTATGGTATCGCGGGGACGCGCTTACGCTGGAACAGATCATCGAACGTGCCCGGAAGTTCGGCTATCAGGGCGTGGAGATCGACGGCAAACGGCCGCACGGCAATCCCCTGGACATGCCGAGACCACGTTGCCGGCAGCTAAGAAATTTTGCCAACGACCACGGAGTCGAGATCTACGCGGTTGCCGCCAACAATGATTTCAGCAGCCCCATTCCCGAGCATCGTGAAGCTCAATTGCTATACGCCCGCGAACTGATGCGCATGACCTCCGATCTGGGTGCAAAAATCGTGCGCGTCTTTCTCGCCTGGCCGGGTGTGACGCTGTTGCCGGGCGGCGGCGGCCGCTACGATCTCGCGAAAGCCGCTTGGAAAGCCGAGCACCAAGGTTTCACCGAAGAGCAGATTTGGGCATGGTGCCGCGAAAGCTTGGCGGAAGCCTCGCGGCTTGCGGGTGATTTTGGGGTCACCCTTGCGCTCCAGAATCATCCGCCGGTCATCAACGGGTACGCCGATGTGCTGCGGATGGTGAAGGAAGTAGACTCGCCGCATCTAAAAGTCTGCTTCGACGCGCGCCTCGAACACGCGCTTGATGGGCCAGCGGTCCGCAAGGCGGTGAACCGGGTCGGCGCGCTGCAGATTTTGTGGCATTTCGGAGGCGAGTACGACCGCGGGCCAGATGGCATCACGGTCAAAGGCGACGAGAAGTCTTTGGCCGAAATGCTCGGGTTGCTCGATATCGGCTATCACGGGTATGCCGGTTTCGAGCTGTGCCACCCGCTCCCGGTAATCGATGGCGAGACGGTTGGCGTGGATTTCGTCGACAAGAATGCACAGCTCGCCGCGGAATACATGCGCGGCATTCAGGCCGACGCGAAGAAGCACTATACGGCGCAGGCTTAGCTTAGGACATCGGTCCAGCAACATCCCTTCGGGAGAGCTACCTTATATCGACTGGGTCGCGGAGTTCGCTTTTGCGCTCATAGGCACGCAACGTCCCCCTGCGCGAACTCGCAAGACGTGGTGTAACAAGACCCTTCGGCAGTGATGTAATGACCGGTTGTGACCTCACCAGCGGCAGCGCCTTACCTCTCGCCGCTGAAAAATGTGCACCTGCAGGTCCAGGCCGATCCTCCGGTTCAGGTACGCCGGACAAATCAATCAGAGCGATGCCGTC
>DASVGP010000150.1:0-3891 GCA_036379475.1 Bryobacteraceae bacterium
TCAGAACTGCCAAGCCATACTACAGCAACTGATCGACGAGTTGTTCCCGAAAGAAAGCGCGGAGCCGAATTGCACGGCCTTCGCGACCGCCCTCAGGCTTTCAGACGAGGAACTCATGGAACGCGCAAAGAGCGCGCGCAATGGCGACCGCTTCCGCCGGTTGTGGGAAGGGGATATTTCCGATTACGACAATGACCATAGCCGGGCGGACCTGGCCTTGTGCGGAATCCTGGCATTTTGGTGCCGGGGTGACATAGCGCGGATCGATCGGCTATTTCGTAGCTCCGGTCTGATGCGGGATAAGTGGGACCGTCGAACAGGCGACAGCGCCTATGGCGTCCGCACAATCAGAGCGGCGCTCCAAGGCGATTGAACGGGTGAATTCCCACCGGTTGATGCGATTGTCTGCCCGTGTTGCCACTTTCCGGATCGCCGACGGCTCGGCACCAAACTGGAAACTAAAGCCTGCATCCCGAGCTTCGAGCATCAGTCAAGCTGGATTACCAGCAAGAAATAGTCCTGCAAAGAGTAGCGCGATTACGATGCTGCGATCCGTAGATTTCTCACTGATGGTGTCCGGCACTCCTCACTCTCTCCATCGAGCAATTTCTGGAGCTCGACGGCCGCACTCTCGATGAAGTCCTCGCGGCTGTTCTCTCTGACATCGAATCGGCTCCCGCCCTTTGCACAGAACTATGCGAGGTCGAATGGGACGGCACCTGTCCTCACGGCTGCCCTTCTGTTATTCGCGCAGCGGGCTTCGTCTGAGGCTCGCTTCAGAAGCGAGCCATAATTACAACTCTCTAAAGAGACGAACCGTGGCCAGAGGTCAATCTCTATGACACAGTTGCGGCAACCGTAGCTGATGCGATTAGCATCCGTTCAGGGCGACGTCTGGAATAGCCGCCAATGGCGGAAACAGCTTTTGCTGTTTTTGACAGGCTACCGGTTTACTTTTGGCTCAAGCGGTCCAATTTCGGCTACAGGCTGGTTGCGATCGATGATCTGGAGTATCCAATCGCAGAGGTTCGCTTTAATAATGGCGGCTGAATGTGGGAGGCACATGGAAAAAAAGACACTGATCGGCGGCACGGCTCATCGGAACCGGGAGTGGGATACGCCTCTAAAGAGGAAGCCATGCGACCGGCTGAGGCTTTCTGTCTCCCTGGCTACGCATCGAATCAGTCGAATGCGTAGATAGGTGTGATGAGGGAAGATCGGTAAATCGGTTTCCCGGCGCGCTCCGTGGTGATGAATTCATCGGCTCCGCCCAAGTGTGCCGCCGCGATGTGTAGAGCATCCATGGCCGCCAATCCCGATTTTGCTGCCTCGATCTGCGCAAGTGCTTCAATCTTTTCGGATCCCGAATCCACTCGGCCGCGCGGAAATATTCGTCATAGAACGCCTTTTCCAGACGCTTCTTGTAATACGTTGCCTTAGGGATCAGCTCAAGGTGAATGAACGGGCTGGTCACGAAAGTTCTATTGGGATCTTCCAAAATTCGCAATGCCCGGTCCTGATCTCTGCTCGAACCGCGCGCGGCTGTAAGTAAAACACCGCTATCCAGAAACGTTCGCAGGATCCCCGTCAGCGAATCCCGCCGCGTCGCTGTGCCATCTCGCGTTCCAATTCGCGGCGGGAAAGCGGCCTCTCTCCCGACGCAGCGATTTTCTCGGCAATCTTACGCAGCTTTCGGCCGAGATCGGATACCGGCGGCTCTTCGCAGTTCTTTCGCTGCGTTGTGACTCCTGCTAGTCTCGTCATAACAAAGACCATTTTAAAGGAAATCGTCTTGTTCCACATCTGTTCTACGCTTTAAAGCGGACGTGGAGCACCATACCGCATTGAAAACGTGGCCTGTTCTACGTGTTCCGTATCCTCCCAGTTCACGTATGAGAGCCGCGCCCGCACCAGGACCTTATTCATATACGCGTGCGCGCGAGAAAGGGCGTGGAACCATGGAACAGTGTTTATTTCCAGGCTTTTAGCGTAGAACAAGCCGGGAACAAGCCATAGAACGACGCGGAACTTCACCGGGCGGCGCTCCTCCAGCGCCATTCCAGGCGCTCGCCGTCGCGTTCCCGATATCGCTCCCAACCCAAAGCGCGCAAACAGCGACCAATGCGGTTCTTGTCACCCTGCGTCCATTGCGCCTGCGGCTTGTTGATGCACTTCTCCAGAATTTCCGAAACCGACGTGCTGGAGCGAACTTCCAGCCATGGCGCAATGATCTCCTCCCAGGGGTCGCCTTGATAACGGGCGGCCTGTTCTTCGGCGGCGATTTCGACCAGCACTGAGGTGTCGAGCCACCATTTCTCGCCCGATGCATACCGGTGTTTCGCTTCGGCCCAAAGCTGATCGCGGTCTCGCGCAAGCGCCTCGATATCGATAGCTCCACAACGCACTGGCCAGAAGCGCCGTGCGCCTGTTTCATCGCGCAGATACTCGGTGTGGTTCACTGTGCCGGCAAACACACACCGCCGCGGGCATTCGATCACGCGCTTACCAAATGGCGGCCGAAAACGATCTGCCGTCCGGCTCATGAATGCCTTGATACTCGTAACTTCGGAACGCGCGAGACTGTCGAGCTCCGAGATTTCGACAATCCAAACGCCGCGAATCTGCATCGATGCATCTTTGCTTCCCAGGTCGGCGATCTCATCGGTGAAGTATTCGCCGGCAAGCGTTCGCAGTGCTGTTGACTTCTTGATTCCTTGCGGACCCTCCAGAATCAGACAGCAGTCCGCCTTTGCCCCAGACCGGTAAATCCGCGCCACGGCGGAAAACATCCACCGCGAGCCGACGGCATGGGAATAGTTACTCTCTACAACGCCGAGATAGGTCGAAAGCCACCGATCCAGGCGCGGTGTACCATCCCATTTCAGTTGATCCAAGTACTGGCGAACAGGATGGACAAGCCGTTGGGCGGCAACCGTCTGCACCGCTTGCGAAGCAATTTCGACGGAAACGAAAATGCGGCGATGCTGCAGCCACTCGGCAGTGAGCCGGTCCTCCTGATAGGTCCAACCACTTTTTGGAAGTGCGCCCCAGGGAGTGGGCTTCAACGCGACGGCATTACAGCGGAACTCATCGTAGGCAAGTACACCCTGCCACTCGGGAGTCAACCGCAATGCCGTAATCGCATTCGCCAGGATCGAGAGAATCGAATTTTCATTCTTCTCGCTGGACACCTTGGATCGTAAGAGCTCGTCTTGCCATCGCATCCCGGCGAATGTCACACGAGCGAGCTCCTCCAGCACGGCTTCCGGGCCAGCTATCGCCAAATGATCGTCGATGCCTTTGCCCTGATTCGCATCCCATTCGAGAAAGCCGACGATCGCGCCACGACCGCGCAGATGCCGGGCGAGTTCGGCACGCGCGTACCGAACCAGATCCTTTTCGCCGGCGTCCGCATCGTAGGCAATCACGACACGCCGCCCTTTCCATGTAATACGCTCCAGATCGGGGATCGGCCCTTTGACATCCAAACGCTCGCCATCGGGACCGGCGGTTTTGCCGACCGTGCCGCGCCAGTTGTAGACTCCTGAAACCCCAATTGGGAGAAAACGCGGGCGCTCGGCGATATTCCAATTCGCCAGCCGGCAGAGCGCGAGCGTTTTGAACTCGCCTTCGGTGATCATCAGCGGCAGTGCTGCATCGCGAAGCTGCGCTTCGGTTGTACCTGGCGCGAAGTAGAGCATGTTGCCCCGACCAGGCGGACTGAGATATTTGTGCTTAGGCTTGACGCGGCCTTCGCTGTCGAGCTCCATCTCGGAGTGATCGCGCCGTAGTCGGTATTCCCGCACAGCTGTCGAGCCCGGAAGAAAGTAGGGGATGGCAATCCCGGAATAATTGCCGCCTTTGCGGCCGACCAACTCCGCACCCGCCAGA
>DASVGP010000151.1:0-24026 GCA_036379475.1 Bryobacteraceae bacterium
TGGAAGATCGACATCAAGAGCGAAGAAGAAAAGCGCCGCGAACTCGAATCCCGCATGGGAGACATGGTGATCTCCGGCGCTCCGGTTTCGGTACTGATGGATCACGGCCTGCCGGAAGCTATTTTGGAGAGCTTGGTGGCAGCCGATATCGGCACCGTCGAGCGCCTCGGGTCGATGACTCCCGAACAGTTGGAGGCGATTCCCGAAATCGACGAAGCGACGGTGGCTCGCATTCAGGCCGCTGTAATGTCGTTTTACGGCGCTTACGATACGGAACCGAATGAAGCGGCGCCGGTGGAAGCCGGGGAGATCGAGGCGGCCATCGACAGCGAAACCGCGGGGGCCGGCGGTGAATCCATCGAGCGCGAGGAACAGAATCTTTCCGCGTTTGAAAACATCGAGACAGGTGTATTGGAACACGATCTTGCCACGCATGAAATGCCCGAAATCGAAGAAATCGATGAGGGCGAGGCGCTCGATTTAGGCCGTGTGGAAGGGCTTTCGGGCGCGCCCTCGGCGCTGCGCAAAGCGGTATCGGAAGAGACGGCCGAAAGTCCCGAGTCTGATACCATGAGTAAAACCGAGTAGCGCGTGCCAAAAAGTGTCGCTTTCTAAGGAGTTACCCAGCAGTCCCTTCTATGAAGAAAATCAGAATCAACGAGTTGGCGCGCGAGCTTGAAGTGAAGCCGGGCATTATACTCGATCTCCTGCCTGAATTGGGAGTGCAGGAGAAGAAGACGCACTCGAGTTCCATCGAAGAGGATGTAGCGGTGGAGCTGCGCGCGCGGCTGGGAGGCTCCCCGAATGGTGCCAAGCTGAACGGCGCCGACGCGAGCACAGATAGCCATGCGCAGCATCCCGCCGCAGAAGAGATTCGCGAAGAAACTCCGGCTCATGAAACAGCGGCTGCCGCGGAGCTTCCGCAACCGGTCGAAGCCGAAGGGCGCCGCGCCGCCGTCGTGGAAACTCCTGCGCCGTCCGAGCCGCCTGCTGTGTCCGAGCCCGCCCCGCCGGCCAAGCGCCGACCTCTACGGCCGCCTCTGGGTACCGGAACCGCGCTGCATCCGCCGCTCGCTCCGCCCGGCACCCCGCACCGAACCATCGCCATTCCCGCGCGCCCGCTGCCTGCGGCGCCCAAATCGGCCGGTCCGCGGGCTCCCTTTTCTGAGCGGCCGCGGCCGCCACTTTCGCAGCCCGAACGCCCGCAGCCGACCGCCGCACCGCAACCGAAAACTCAGCCTCCTACGCACCTGGTCGCTCCCGGCCCGCCCTCTCCACCCAGCACTGTTCCCGGCACGCCGTTGCCGGGCCGCCCAGCGCCGCCCCGCCAGGCCCATCCCGGGTTGACTCCGAATGCGCCCATCGCACCGCGTCCGCCGGGCCGCCCCGGTTTCACACCGCCCGCACGGCCCACCGTGCCTCCGCGTCCCGACCTGGAGCAGCGTCTCCGTCAGCAGCCGCGCCCCGGCATGGCTACTCCCGGCGCTCCCAGGCCTGCTGCTCCGCCACGTCCGCCGGCCCCCGGCCAGCCGATCTTTCGCGGCCCTGTTCGCCCAGGCCAGCCCGTCATGCGTGGTCCGGGGATCGGACCGGCGCCCGGCCAGCCTTTACGCCGGCCAGGAGTACGCCCGCCGCACCCCACATCTCCGTTACGCGCGGAACCCGCTGTGCTTCCTTCCGACCCGCGCCGCCACCCCGGCAAAGCGGGCTCGCGGCAAGCTGGCCGCAAGCGCGAAGCTGAGGAAGGAACGCTTCGCCAACGAATTTCCAAACGTCCGGTGGCTCTCCCGCCTCCGCCCATTGACCGCGAAATCACTGTTTCCGAGGGCATCACCGTTAAGGAGCTTTCCGAAAAACTCGGCGTCAAGGCCAATCTCGTTATTAAGAAGCTGGTCGACAAGAAGATCTTCGCCAATATCAATCAGACGCTCGACATAAAACTCGCCGAAGAACTCGCCCGCGATTTCGGCGCTTCCACCAATCAGGTCACCTTCGAAGAAGAGGCCACGCAGGAAATCGAAGAGGCTGCCGAGTCGAAGGATATGGCCCGCCGCGCTCCCGTGGTCACCATCATGGGGCACGTCGATCACGGCAAGACCTCACTGCTCGATGCCATCCGCGAGACCAATGTCGCCGTGCGTGAGGCGGGCGGCATTACGCAGCATATCGGCGCTTACCGCATCGAAAAGAATGGCCGCAAGATCGTCTTCATCGATACGCCGGGCCATCAGGCGTTTACGCGCATGCGCGCTCGCGGTGCCAAAGTCACCGATATTGTCGTGCTGGTCGTCTCGGCCGACGATGGCGTGATGCCGCAGACGCTCGAAGCTATCGACCATGCGCGCGCGGCCGGCGTTCCCATTGTGGTCGCCGTCAACAAGATCGACAAGCCCGATGCGCAGCCCGAGCGCGTGAAACAGCAACTCGCCGATCGCGGCCTGCTCGCTGAAGATTGGGGCGGCGACGTTGTCACGGTTCCGGTCTCCGCCAAAACCGGGCAGAACCTCGATCTGCTGCTCGAAATGATCCTGCTCGTCGCCGACCTGCAGGACCTCAAGGCCAACCCCGACCGGCCCGCTCTCGGCACCGTCCTCGAAGCCAAACTCGACCGCGGCCGCGGACCTGTCGCCACGGTTCTGGTGCGCAATGGAACGCTTCGGGCCGGCGATTTCTTCATCTGCGGCGCGCTGTTCGGCAAGGTGCGGGCTATGTTCGACGATCGCGGCAATCAAGTGAAAGATGCCGAGCCTTCGATGCCGGTCGAAGTCATCGGTTTCGAGAGTTTGCCCGAAGTCGGCGACATCTACCAGGTCGTCTCCGACACCACCAAGGCCAAACAGATTGTCATTTATCGCGAATCCAAAGCGCGCGATGCCGCCATGGCCAAGGGCGCGCGCGTGGCCACGCTCGATTCGCTCCACCGCCAGTTCAAAGAGGGCGATCTCAAGGATCTGAATCTCATCATCAAGGCCGATGTGGGCGGCACGGCGGAAGTGCTTTCCGATACCCTGCAGCAGCTCTCGAACGATAAAGTCCGCGTCCGCGTTCTGCATGCCGGCGTCGGCGCTATTACCGAAAGCGACGTGCTTCTGGCTTCGGCATCCGAAGCCATCATCATCGGCTTCAATGTGCGGCCGGAACGCAATGCTCAGACCACCGCCGAGCAGCAGAAAGTCGAGATCCGTCAGCACAACATCATCTACGAGCTGATCGATGAGATGAAGATGGCCATGACGGGCTTGCTTGAGCCGGTCTTCAAAGAAACGGTTCAGGGCCACGCCGAAGTGCGCCAGATCTTCAAGATCGGCAAAGTCGGCACCATTGCCGGCTGCTACGTTGACGACGGCGTCATCAAACACGACAGCCAGATCCGCCTTTCGCGCGATGGCGATGTCATCCATACGGGGCGCATCGAAAGCTTGAAGCGCTTCAAGAACGATGCAAGCGAAGTTAAGAACGGCCTCGAATGCGGCATCTCGCTTGCCGGCTTCAACGATATTCAGGCAGGCGACCGGCTTGAAGCCTTCGTGATGGAGCGCGTAGCGCCGGAAGTGACCGTCGCGCGTTAGCGCTGTGCCAACAATCGGCGTCCTGACGCTTGAAATTCACGTCGAGCACTCGCATTCGCTCAAAGAAAAGCGGCACGTCGTAAAGAGTCTGAAAGATCGTCTGCGCGAACGCTTCAATGTGTCGGTGGCCGAAATCGATTATCAGGACTCCTGGCAGCACTCGGTCGTCGCCGCCGTTACGGTTTCGAACGACCGCGTCCGCGCCGAGCAGATCCTTCACGCCGCCGAAGCCCACGCCGCCGGCATCCTCGGCGGCGCCCTCGCCGCCTCAAGCGTGGAGTGGATTTAGTTAGCTCGTGGTTCCGCCGCGTTCATTCGCGAGTCGATCCGATCACGGCCTGCTGGCTCGCATAGCGCGCGGCCAGATCCGGGCGCAATTGGCCGAGCATGCGCAGCGCCACGCGCTTGCCATGGCGGAAGGCATCGGCATAGATTTGGTTACGCTCTTCTCGCGTGTAGGTGAAGCCGATGCTGTAAAAGTGATCCAGCGTCAGGCCCAGCACTTTCGTGCCCGCATAAGCGACAGCAGCCTTGGCAATCAGGCCGCCGCCAAACGGGATTTTCCCCACTAGCTGCCGCGCGATCGCGCGCCAGCCGAATGCGCTGCCGATCACCGTCGCGATTTCCGACTTCTGCTCCAGGTAGCCGATTTCCCGGTCGCTTGCCGCAGCGATCAGAAACGCCATGCGCACCTGATTCATGGTCAGGAAAGCCGTGTCGGAGGCGAACTCGGCAAACGCCCAGGGAAGCTCGATCACGCTCGGAATGACATCGGGAATCGCCGTGCTCACCGAAAACAGCGTGTTCTCGCGGCAGGTTTTCGCCACGATGCGTTCGACGAAAGGCCGCCGGAAGGGCACAAAACTCCTGGCCAGCGGCACACCCAGCTCGCTGCGCCGGTCCAGAACGCGTGAAACGATATGGCTCGGCCGGTCTTGCTCGAAAATGATAGCTCGCGGCGGCGCCGCCACGCTCTGGTCGTAAATCGCCAGATCGTATTGCGTCGCCTGCTCGCCGTGTAACAACACGCCGCTCGATTCCTGCCGCCGCGCCGGGCTTAAGCCTCGCAGCAGAAAATCTTCCATCCGCCGGTAACCCTCCTCGGATGAAGAAAAGAGCGCAACCCGCGGCGGGCGCTCGCTGAGTTCGCGAATAC
Organism: Bryobacteraceae bacterium; assembly: GCA_036379475.1. GTDB lineage: Bacteria > Acidobacteriota > Terriglobia > Bryobacterales > Bryobacteraceae > Bog-105. The sequence goes on from DASVGP010000151.1 coordinate 4,726, forward strand.
CGTTCGGGTTGAGCGTGCGCAACGCGTTCTTGATGTGGGTCAGACTTGCTAGGTGCATGTAAACCTCCTGTGCGATTGCGGCGCCTCCGCGCCCTGCAATCGAAGCACTACCTGGAATCGCTCCTGCCATTCGCAATTGACGCCTACGCGTTCGACTTCGATTTCCGGCGAGAAGTATCCAAGCACAGTGGCATTCGACGAATGGAACGAAATCGCGGGCGCGATCAGAAGCAATCGCGGCGGCTTCCGATCCAGCGATAATCCGGGAAACAAGTGTCCCAACTCCTCGCGTTCGGCGTGCCAGCGGACCCGCATCCAGTAGTCTAGCGCCTGAATGGGAAGGTGCACGTCTTCCGATGCTTTCAGCTCGATAACCGCCAGCCGGCCGCGCGTATCCACCGCGAGCAAATCGATCAGATCGCGGTCGCCCGCCGCAAACGTAATCACCTGGCCATGTACCGGCTCCGGCAGCAGCGAAACATCGACCGCCGAAAGATGCGTGCGCACCTGCTGTTCGAGCAGGCGTTCCGGAAACGCTTGCGGCACGATGGCGGACTCGGGGCGCTCGATTGGCTCCGCTAGCCTCGGGCCCAGCTTCGTCTCCAGGTTGCCCAGATCCCGCGGATCGACTTCGCCCGCGGAACCGTGCTCGTTGTAGCGGAACAGAACCGGCCGCAGCAGCGAACCGCGCAGCCAATGCAGCCGGTGTGCGGTCAAATTGCCGGCGCCGTCGGGAAGGAAAAGCGCCAGCGAAGTCTCGGCTCCGGCGCGGCCGCGCCCGGCAACGTACGCGAACCAGATCAGCGCAAAGCTCAACAATTCCGGCTCCTGCTGCGCGGTGGGGCAGGCCATGGCCGCGATCTGTCTGTTGCCGCGCCTCAATTGCGCCCGCGGAAAAACAGGAGAAAACGAGCGCCTCAAATCCATGGCGCTTGAGACGCTTTGCACCTCCCAGCCCGAAAATTGCCGGCAAAGCATCTGGCGGAAGCGCTCGGCGAAGCTGCGGCGCGTGCCGGCCAGAGCCTTGTGCGCGGTTTGCGGGCGATCCAGATCCAGAAAGTGCAGCGTGCCGGTTTTGCCTCCGAAGCGCTGCACGGTGCAGGCGAGCGAGCCGGCGGAGTGCTTCTCAATCGCGAGCACACGGCGCGAAATGCCGCGGGTCTCGCACCGGAATTCGATCCAGACGCGCCCGCCGCGATTTTCGAGCAGGTACGTGCCGGGCGCCAACTCAACCGCGTTCTCGCCGAAATCCATCACCGCCGGCCGGCGCGCCGCCTGCAGAAAATCTTCGATAGCCGCCGCCAGCGCTTCCGGATCAGCCCTATCTTTATCATGGAGATTTGCCACTGAAAAATTCCACCTTCGGAGCACGCCTGGAGGCGGTCGAAGCCCGCATCCGGCAAGCGGCGGATCGCTCCGGCTGCGCGCGCTCGAATATAACTCTAGTGGCCGTTTCCAAGAAATTTTCTGCCGCGGCGATTCGGGAGGCCTATGATGCCGGTCTGCGCGACTTTGGCGAAAATTATGTGCAGGAGTTTGCCCAAAAACTCCCGGAACTCGGCGATCTCCCCGGCGCGCGCTTTCACCTGATCGGCCATCTGCAATCGAACAAGGCGCGCGATGCCGCTGCGCTCTTCGATGTCGTCCAAACCGCCGATTCGCCCAAGCTTCTGCGCCGCCTGGATGCCTTCGCCTCCGAGCACAACAAATCCGTGGAGGCACTGATCGAAGTCAAGCTTGCTTCCGAGGAAAATAAGACCGGAGCGCCGCCGGAGCAGATTCCAGCGCTCATCGAAAGCGCGGCCGGTTGTTCCCATCTGCGCCTGACAGGTCTCATGACCATGCCGCCGTGGTCCGAAGATCCCGAAGCTTCCCGCCCCTATTTCCGCCGACTGGCTGAGCTCGCTCGCCAATACGAATTCGAGCGCCTCTCCATGGGAATGTCGGCTGATTTCGAAGTTGCTATCGAGGAAGGCGCCACGCTGATCCGCGTGGGAACCGCTCTGTTTGGGCCGCGGTAGTAGGCCTGTCAAACGATCTGACAGACGACGAAAAGCGGTCGTCTGTCCCACTCAAACCAAGCCATGCTCGACGGCGTAGCGCGTCATCATGGCCGTCGAGTGCAGCTTCAAGCGTTCCATAATCGCGGCACGATGGAACTCCGCCGTGCGCACCGAAATATTCAAACGGCTCGCGATCTCCTTCGCCGAGCAGCCCTGCGAAATCAGCCTCAGGACCTCTTTTTGCCGGTCGGTGAGGGTCGCCTCCTGCACATTTTCGGCCTCGCTCTGGACCCGCGAGCCGATATACTTGCCCCCGTTCAGCACCGTCCGGATCGCCAGCATCAGGTCCTCCGCCGGCGCCCGTTTCGAGAGATAGGCCTGCGCGCCGGCATCAATCGCCCGCTTGACGATCTTCGGCTCGGCGTGCATCGACAGGAACATAAATTTCAGCTTTAGATCCGGATAACGCGCCTGCACCCGGCGCACCGCATCAATGCCGTCGCCGTCCTGCAGCCGCACATCGAGAATGCTCAAGTCCGGATGGTATTCCCCGACCGTATCCTCAAAATTCTTCAGGCTGTCCACCGCCTTTACTTCGTATTCCGGTTGGGCCATGAATGCGACTGCATCGAGAACAAGATGATGATCGTCTACAAAGAGAAGTTTCGGTTTGGCGGCGGCGCGTTGCGGAGCGGATGCTGATGTGCTCATATTCGCGGTCTTTACAGCTATATGCCCGATTTCTGGACGCCATTGGAGGGCAAAATCGTACGTTTCTCCTAAAGATCGGGCTTTCTTCTAAGACGCATGAATCGGGAAATCTTTAACAAAGCCGAAGAACGGCTCGCCTCCCGCCACATCGCCGACGCTTTGCGCCTCTATTGCGAAGCCGAGCGCCTGGGCTACGATCCGGATTCCTGCGCTGCCGGCCGCTGGAGGTGTCACATGCTGGCCGGGCAATTCTCGCTCGCCTGGCGCGAAAGCGAAGCCATCGCCCACCGTGGCAGTCCGGACCCGCACCGGTATTGGGATGGCCGGCCCTTCGATGGCCGCGATGTCCTGATCCGCTGTCTGCACGGCTTGGGCGATACCATTCAGTTCATCCGCTATGTGCCGATCGTCCGTCAGCACGCCCGCAGCGTCGCCGTCGAGGCTCAGCCGCGGCTCAAACAGTTGTTGGCAAACTCCGGCCTGGCCGACTGCGTCCTGACTTGGGGGGATCCCGAGCCGCCCTGGGATCAGCAGGTCGAAGTTGTCGAGCTTCCACGCATCTTTCGCGCCGGCGTCGATGCCATTCCCGCCGCTGTGCCCTATCTCAGTAGTGGAGCAGATGATCGCTTTTTGTCGTCTGCCAGCCCGAAACTCCGCATTGGCATCGTCTGGTCCGCCGGCGATTACAATCCTGCCCGCTCCCTCCCGCTGCCGCAGATGGCCCGTTTGTTCTCCATTCGTGACATAAGTTTCGTTAGCTTGCAAGCAGGCCCGGCGCGCTTCGATCTTGAGCCTTGGCGCGACCGAATCCCTAATCTCCACGACGAAAACGCTTGCGTGCTGCGCGATGCGCAAAACTTAGAGCATCTCGATCTCCTGATTACGGTGGATACCATGATGGCCCATCTCGCGGGCGCTCTGGCGAAGCCGGTCTGGACGCTGCTTCCCTTCGCTTGCGATTGGCGCTGGATGCTCGATCGCGAAGATTCGCCCTGGTACCCTTCCATGCGCCTGTTCCGCCAGCCCCGCCCCGGTGATTGGGCAAGTGTGATCGATCGTGTTTACGCGGCTCTCCTCGCTTACGGGCCTATTCCCCCGGCAGCGTAAAGAAAAAACTCGACCCCGCCCCGAGTTGCGATTCCACCCAAATCCTCCCCCCGGCGCGCGACACGATCTTTCGGCATGTCGCAAGACCAATGCCGCTCCCCGCGATGTCCGCCCCGTGGCAGCGTTGAAACGGCTGGAAAATGCGCTCGAACCAGTCCATCTCAATGCCCATGCCGTTGTCGCGCACCGTAATCCGCCACATCGAGTCCTCGTGCACCGCGCCGATGTGGATCTCCGGAGGCACATCCGGCCGTCTGTACTTCAAAGCATTCGAAAGCAGGTTTTGAAAGAGCTGTGCCAACGCCCGGGGATCGATACACAGCCGGGGCAGCGGATCGTGCGAGATAGCGGCGGCGGATAGTTCGATGTCCTTCCGAAGATCGTCCATGGCGTAGGCGAGCACTTCCTCGGCATCCGTGAACTCGGTGCTGGCTATGGCGCTGGTCCCCACCCTGGCGTGCGCCAGCACCGCTTCCACCAAATCCCCCATTCTCTCCAGGCTCTGCGAAATCTGTTTCACCAGGTCTTTTCCGGCGGCGTCCAACTGCGTGCTGTGCCGCATTCTCAGCGAATCCACCAGCCAGCGCGTGCTCGTAATCGGCGCGCTCAAATCGTGTGAAGCGATTCGCGCAAACTCTTCCAGTTCTTCGTTAGAACGTTCCAATTCGCGCGCCATGGCTTCCAGCCTTTCGTTGGCGGCCCGCAGGCTGCTTTCCGCGTAATGCCGCTTCGCGATATCCCGGAGGACCTTGCCGAACCCCACCAGCTCTCCCGCGTCGCGCAGCGCAACAGTCACTCCCTCCACCAGAATCCGATTCCCGCTCTTGTCCACCAGCCAGCGCGTGTCTGATGCCCTGCCGCTGTTGGCTGCCTCCTGCAGCTCGCGCTTCCCAATCCCTTTCGCCCGGTCTGCCGGAGGCAGCAGGATGTCGAATTCCATTCCCACAAACTCCTCCGGCTCATAGCCGAAACACGAGCGCACGCCAGGATGCCAGGAGGCAAAGAGGCCGTCCACACCCACCAGAACGATGACGAATTCGTTCAGTTCGGAAACGAGCAGTTCCAGCAGATCGCGCGTACTCCATTGGCTCTGTTGCGCCATGCCAGTTATAGATGCTTTTCAGAAGATTTCGTTTACCCCCCGAATGAGCGGCTCTCCTTGTCCAAGTATCACCTCACTTAGGGAGCCGGGCGACACCTCGAGCCGCAAAATGTGATCGAGAGGCGCTCCCAAAAAGAGCAGCAACAGCGAGCGGATGACATCTCCATGCGTGACCACCGCCACCGTGCCCTCCGTCTTCCGGTGGCAGATTCGCTCCAGAGCACCCCAGCTTCGGCGTTGTACATTGAGCAGCGATTCGCCTCCCGGCGGCGCGTACAAAGAACGCACGCGGTTGTAGCGCTTCCATTCCTCCGCATTCCGCAATTCCTCCGTCGTCTTGCCGATCCACTCGCCCACGTCCAGTTCGTTGAAAGCTGCTTCCGTGATAACGTCCAGGTTTTGCGGTCCGGCGACAATCTTTGCTGTCTCCAGTGCGCGCTCCATGGGACTGGAGACTACTTGATTCAACCGATAGCGCTCCCGAATCGCGTGCGCCGCCGCTTCCGCCTGCCGCTTTCCCTCTTCGTTCAGATGCACCCCCGGCATCCGGCCATAAACAACACGGCCCATTACATCAACGTTGCCGTGGCGCATGAGTAGAATACGAATCATAAGGGATCTCCATTGTCAAACGCACTCACAACCGGTGAAATTGAGAAACGCATTGTTGAGTTAGGTCCATGGTTCCATAACATCGCTTTGTCTGGGGTGCAGACAGCCCCCCATCACTTTCTTGGCGATTATCCTTCTTCTAAGTGGAAGAACTTCGAGGATGCCGTGCCGCGGGATCTGAGTGGAATGAGCGTGCTCGACATCGGCTGCAATGCGGGATTTTACTCCATCGCCATGAAGCGCCGCGGCGCGCGCCATGTGCTCGGCATCGATCACGACGAACAGTATCTCCGCCAGGCCCGCTTTGCCGCGCAAGTCCTCGATCTCGATATCTCGTTCCGGCTCATGTCGGTCTACGAAGTCGCCGCGCTTCGGGAGCGCTTCGATCTGGTGTTATTCATGGGTGTTCTGTACCATCTGCGCTATCCTCTGCTCGCGCTCGATCTGCTGCGCCAGTATGTGGCCAAAGATTGGTTTATCTTCCAATCGATGCTGCGAGGCAGCCGCACCGCGCCCCGCCTTGCGGACGACTATGAGTTTTGGGAGCGCAATATCTTCGACACGCCCGGCTTTCCCAAACTGCACTTCGTCGAAAACAGTTATTCGCAAGATCCCACAAACTGGTGGGTTCCGAACCGCGCTTGCGCCGAAGCTATGCTGCGTAGCGCCGGCTTCGAAATTACAAGCATGCCCGAACCGGAAGTCTTCATCTGCCGCTGCGGCCATCCGTATCCGATTCCTCCACCACTCGGAGGGCGGGCTTAAGCCCCGCTCGGAGCTTCCGCTCCGGTCCGCCATCATGATCGAAGCCGTCATGCTCTGGAACGAGCCCAATAATCTCTCACATTGGGATTTTGAGATCGATTCCGACTGGTCCATCTACGCCGAAATGGTCAAGCTCGCCGCCACGGCGGTGGAAGCTGAGAATGCCCGCCTCACGCGCGTGCTCGGCGGTATTTCGCCAATCGATCCGAATTTCATTGTGCGCATGCAGGATCTCGGCGCCTTGGATCGGGTTGATGCCATCGCCTTGCACGGGTTTCCCCTCGATTGGAACCACTGGAGCATCCATGAATGGCCGGAGAAACTCGCGGAAGTCGAATCCGTGACCAGTAAGCCGATTTGGGTTTCGGAAGTGGGCGCTTCTTCATTCGGCGCCGAAGAGGTGCAGGAGTTCGGCCTCAACACGACTGCCGCGCTGCTGCTCCCGCGGCTTTCGCATGTCTATTGGTATAGCCTTTTCGATCTGCCCAAAGCCTGGCCCGCCACTACACGCCATCGCGAGAGCGAAGGATCTTCTTACTACCGTCATTTCTACATGGGCCTGTTTCGCGAAGACGGCCGGCCGAAACTGGCGGCGCATCATTTTTCCGCTTACGCCCCCGCTCTCGGCATCTGCCAGTGGTTTCATTTCGAGGACCACAGGCTCGAATCCGCCGTCGCCATCCTGCGCGATCTCGGCGTTAAAAAACTGCGCACCGGGCTGAGCTGGGCCGATTTTGACCGTCCCAACGCGCCGCAGTGGTTCGACCGCCAGATGCGTTTGCTCGAACCCTTCGAACTGACCGTTACGTTCTGCTTCACGCCGGAACGATGCGGTGTTCGTCCCCACTACACCAGCCCTCCAAGCGATCCCGCCGAATTCGCGGAATTTTGCGCCACCATGATCCGCCGCTACGCTGCATAAGCACTTTTACCGGATCGAACTCACAAACTACCAGCCACTTAGAAACAAACAAAAGGTACAAAGCTTCTTATGTGAGAAGGAGCAGAACAGCTATTTATGCGATCTACAAAGCCTTTGGCGCACAGACCCCTCCCTTACGGTCAGGGTTCTGTTCTGTCATGCAGACGGAACCCCGAGCGTGATCGAGGGGAAGGCGCTATCTACTCCGTCAAAGGATCGAAACAAAAATGAAGGGAACCGTTCTGATCACGGGTGGTGCGGGCTTTATCGGCTCTCATGTCGCGGCGGAACTGCTCCGGAGCGGCTATCACGTTCGCATTCTGGATAGCCTCGTCACGCAGGTGCATGGCGACGCGCGCGGCCGGCCGCCTTATCTCCGCAAGGAGGCCGAATTTATTCTCGGCGATATTCGCAATCCGGAAATCGTCGACGAAGCCCTTAGGGGAGTCGACGCGGTTTATCACTTTGTGGCGTTGGTTGGTGTCGGCCAAAGCATGTATCAAATTGCCGAATACACCAGCGTGAATAATTTGGGGACCGCTTTGCTCTTAGAGCGCCTAGTAAAATCGCGGGTGCATAAATTGATTGTTGCGTCCAGTATGAGTATTTACGGGGAAGGGCGCTATGTTACACCCGATGGCAGGGCCTACGATTCGGCGAACCGCGCCGCGGCACAGCTTAAGGCCCACGAATGGGAAATCTCCACGCCCGAGGGAGTTCCGCTCGAGCCAGTACCGACTCCGGAAGCCAAACAGCCCTCGTTAGCTTCCGTATACGCACTGTCTAAGTACGATCAGGAGCAAATGTGCCTTATGGTGGGGAGGGCATATGGATTGCCGACGGTGGCGCTTCGTTTTTTCAACGCCTATGGTCCTTATCAATCCCTCTCTAATCCTTATACCGGGGTTCTTGCGATCTTTGCCTCGCGTCTGCTGAATCGCAAGCGCCCTATCATCTTCGAGGATGGACGCCAACTTCGCGATTTCGTGAGCGTTTACGATGTCGCCCAGGCTTGCCGCCTGGCGCTCGAAGTGGATGCCGCGCAAAATCTTGTTTTCAACGTTGGCAGCGGCCGGAGCATCTCGGTAACGGAAGTCGCCGCGCAGCTCGCTCGCGTTCTCGGCAAGCGGATCGATCCGAAAATTACGGGTAATTACCGCGTCGGTGACATCCGCCATTGTTTCCCCGATATCGGGCTCGCGCGCCGTGTGCTCGGTTACAAGCCGGCCGTTACGCTTGAACGCGGGATGTGCGACCTGGCGGAATGGCTGGAGCGGCAGACCGCGCGCGACCGCTTCAGCGAGATGCACGCCGAACTCGCTGCCCGTGGACTGGTCGTCTGAAGGAGCATCTTTTGCAGGATCGCTACATACTCATCACCGGCGGCGCGGGCTTTATCGGGACCAACGTCGCCCGTTCCTATTTAGAAGAGGACCGTCCCGTCCATATCTTCGATAACCTGAGCCGCCCCGGCGTCGAACGCAATCTGCGCGAACTTCAAGACGCTTATCCGGGCCGCGTGCGCGTCACGCGCGGCGATACCTGGAATCGCGCCGAAGTCGAGAAGGCCGTAAGCAGCGCCGACGCGATTTATCATTTCGCAGCCCAGGTCGCCGTCACTACCAGCCTCCAAAACCCCTTAGCCGATCTCGAAACCAATCTACTCGGCACGCTTCACATATTGGAGGCGATGCGAAAATATGGCCGAAATTCACTGCTATTCACATCGACCAATAAGGTCTATGGGCACCTGCGCGGCATCGAGTTATGCGAAACCGAATCGCGCTACGAACCGGCGGATGCGGCGATCGCCAGCCGCGGCGCTTCCGAACGCGAGCCGCTCGAATTTCTCTCACCCTACGGCTGCTCCAAAGGCAGCGCCGATCAATATGTGCTCGACTACGCACACTCTTTCGGAATCCGCGCGGCGGTTTTCCGCATGAGCTGTATCTACGGACCCTATCAGCTCGGCTCGGAAGACCAGGGCTGGGTCGCGCATTTTCTCCGCCAAGCTATGAAAGCGGAGCCGGTCACCATTTACGGCGATGGCAAGCAGGTTCGCGATCTGTTGTTTGTCGAAGATCTGGTTCGCGCAATGCGTCTGGCGCAAGAGAAAATGGAGCGCATCTCCGGTCAGGCCTTCAATCTTGGCGGCGGACCCGAAAACAGCGCCAGCCTTTTAGAGGTGCTGCGTGAAATTGAGGACTTGACCGAAACCCCGGTTGCGATTGAATGGGGCGCGGAGCGTCTCGCCGATCAGCATTGGTACGTGGCCGATACCTCGAAAGTCCGCCGCGCGCTCGGCTGGCGTCCCAAGGTGGGTATTCGCGAAGGTATTCGCGCGCTCCACCACTGGTATCTCCAGCGGCCTTCGCTCGCCGCGCGAACTCAAGTTCAGGTAGCCTGATGCGTTTTGCTCTTGTAAATCCTTCCTGGAATTTCGACGGCAGCATCTATTTCGGATGCCGCGAACCGCATTTGCCGCTCGAATTCGGCTATGCCAAAGCGCTGCTCGAAGAGGCCGGGCACGAGGTGCTGCTGGTCGATGGCGGCGAAGAAATCGTGGATCGGGTGCGTGCTTTCCATCCGGATATAGTCGCGATAACTACCGCGCCCACTTATCTTTTTTGGCGCTGTCCGCCGCCCGAACTGCGCGTGCCGCAGATACTGTTCCACCAATTGCGCGAGCTTCCGGCAAAACTCGTCGCCGTAGGTCCTCACGGTTCCACCACGCCCCGTGCCGCGTTGCGGAAATTGGAAGCCGATGCCGTCGTCCTCGGCGAGTGCGAAGAAATTCTTTTGCAGCTTGCGCAAAGTTGGGACACCGCCGCCTCTATTGCCTATAACGAAGCGGGCCGTGTTGTGATCCGCGGCCCCAATCGGGCGGCGGACATGAAACGTCTTCCGCCGTTGCGCTGGCCGGATGAAATCGTCGCCCGCCACGAGCATCATCATCATCGCTTTGATGTCGAGCCAACCGGCCCGGGCGCGGAGATGGAGGCGTCCCGCGGCTGTCCATATCACTGCACCTTCTGCGCCAAGGATAATTTTCGGAATAACTACCGGAAGAGACCGCTGGAAACAATTCTTCGGGAACTTGACCACTTTCTCGAGCAGGGAGTCGAATACATTTATTTCATCGATGAGATTTTTCTGCCCGATCAGGCTCTCCTGCGCACCCTTGCGGAGCGCAGCGTGAAGATCGGCGTGCAGACCCGCATCGACTTATGGAACGAAGATGCCATTCGCGCGCTAGCCCGCGCCGGTTGCGTTTCCATTGAAGCAGGCGTCGAAAGCATCACCGAATCCGGCCGCGCGTATCTGGATAAAAAATGTAAGTTATCCACGGACCAATTGACCGACCGGCTGATCTTAGCCAAACAACTGATTCTTTTCGTCCAAGGCAACTTACTCGCGATGAGCGAAGACGACGCCGAAGCGGTGGAGCAGTGGCGCGAACGTTTGCAGAATTATGGCGTTTGGTCAAACAAGCCGGTACCACTGTTTCCCTACCCCGGCTCGCCCGAATATACGCGGCTATGGGGCGCGCCGGACGATTTCGCCTGGGATCGAGCGCACGAATTCTATCTGCACGGCTTCGACAAATTCAGCGACGTGCAGGAGCAGCGTCCGCAAGCGCTGGTGGAATTGGAAACCACGTGGCATGGGCGGTGAACTCAGCACCAGGTGCGGGGCTGAAGCCCCGCGCGGGCTAAAGCCCACCCTCCGGCGTGTTCTGATCACCACAGATGCGGTTGGTGGCGTTTGGCGGTATACGCTGGACCTCGCGGCGGAGCTCGCAAGACAAGGCGTCGAAGTGGCGATTGCTTCGCTTGGCCCGCGGCCGTCTCTGGAACAGAAGCGGCAGGTCTGGCGCATTCCGGGCGCGGTATTGCGCGAAAGCGATTTCGCGCTCGAATGGATGCCGAATCCCTGGCGCGATGTGAATGCCGCAGGCGAATGGCTGCTCGGCTTGGAGTCCGAATTTTCTCCCGATTTGATCCATCTGAACGGCTACGCTCACGCAGCGTTGTCCTGGTCCCGCCCGGTTCTCGTGATGGCGCATTCGTGCGTCTGCTCCTGGTGGCGGGCCGTCCATGGCCGCTCGCCGGGCCGGGAGTGGGAGGAGTATCGCCGCCGTGTCGCACGGGGTTTGCATGCCTGCGATGCAGTCGCCGCGCCTTCCGTTTTCATGGCGTATGCGATCGAGCGCGAGTATGGCGTCTCCGCGCAGACCGTTCACGTGATTTACAACTTCAGCCGCGCCCGCATTTGTGCAACCGAAGCCAAGCAGCCGTTTTTCCTGGCCGCGGGACGGGCTTGGGATGCTGCTAAGAATTTTCAGCTCCTCGATCGCATCGCCCGCCGCCTTTCCTGGCTTATGAAAATTGCCGCCACGCTGAGCTATCCGGAGCTGCAGCGCGAAATGGCTCGCGCCGCCGTGTTCGTGCATCCGGCTCTCTACGAACCGTTCGGCCTGTCGGTGTTGGAAGCTGCGCGCCATCGTTGCGCGCTGGTTCTCTCGGATATCCCCAGCCTGCGCGAGCTTTGGGATCACGCGGCGCTGTTCGTCGATCCCCGCGACGAAGACCGCTGGATCTTCGAGTTGGACCGGCTCAGCAGTAATCGGCCGACTTGTGATAACCTCGCTCGCCTCGCATATTCCCGCGCCGCTCAATATAGTGCGGCTTCGGCAATGCGCCAATATCTGTCTCTCTACTCCGCTCTTCTTTCAGAGCCGCGACCGCTAGGGAGCGGACTCGCGCAGCGAGTCGCCGTATGATCATCGCGCTGTTCTACCATTCTCTGGTCTCCGACTGGAACCACGGTAATGCGCATTTCCTTCGCGGCATTGCTTCCGAACTGCTTGCGCGGGGTCACCAGGTCCGCATCTTCGAGCCGCGCGATGGCTGGAGCCGCGCGAATCTCGTCCGCGATCGCGGCGAAGAGGCCATTGCTCGCTTTCAGCGCGCTTTCCCGAACCTTTCGAGCATCGCTTATGCACCAGGGTCGTTCGATTTCGATCTTGCGCTCGACGGGGCCGATCTGATCCTCGCCCACGAATGGAACTCGCCCGATCTCATCGCCGCGCTAGGCCAATACCGCCGCCGCAATCCCAACGTTCGCCTCTTGTTTCACGATACGCACCATCGCGCGCTTACTGCGGAACAGGAACTCGCCGGCTTCGCTTTGTCCGATTACGATGGCGTCCTGGCCTATGGCGCTTCCTTAAAAGAAGCCTACGAGCGCATCGGCTGGGGCAGGCAGGTCCACGTTTGGCATGAAGCCGCCGATATCCGCACCTTCTATCCGCGCACGAGTGAAACCAAAGCCGGCGATCTCGTGTGGATCGGCAACTGGGGCGACGAAGAACGTTCCGAGGAGCTGCGCAATTTCTTCATCCGTCCGGTGCAGAGCCGCAGCTGGAGTGCCCGCGTCTACGGTGTCCGCTATCCGCAAGCAGCCCTGGGCGAATTGAAAGCCGCTTCCATCGGCTATGGCGGCTGGCTTCCGAATTTCGAAGTGCCGGACATCTTCGCGCAATACAAAGCCACGGTTCATATCCCGCGCCGACCCTATACCGAGCGCCTGCCGGGTATCCCCACCATCCGCCCCTTTGAAGCGCTGGCTTGCGGCATTCCACTGGTTTCCGCGCCCTGGTGCGACAGCGAAAACCTTTTCCGCGTGAATACAGATTTCCTGATGGCGCGAAATGCCGAGGAAATGGAGCATCTCCTGGCCCCGGTTCTGAACGATCCCGCCCTCGCTTGCAGTCTCGCGCGCAGCGGCCTCGAAACGATTCGCAGCCGCCATACCTGCGCGCATCGCGTCGATGAACTTTTTCAGATTTACGCCGGCATGCGGCCGGTGCCCGCGGAGGCGCTTGCATGAAAATCGCTTTTTGGGGTTCCAGCCTGGTCTCGGCATACTGGAACGGCGCAGCAACTTACTATCGCGGTATTCTGCGCGCGCTCGCCCGCCGCGGCCACGCAATTACCTTTTTCGAACCCGACGCCTACGACCGGCAGAAGCATCGCGACATCGAAGATCCCGCATGGGCACGCATCGTTGTCTACGATCCGAACGAAGCGGAAGTTCAGGCCCTCCTTGGTCGATGCCGCGGCTCCGACGTTGTGGTGAAAGCCAGCGGCGTGGGCGTGCTCGACGAATTTTTGGAAGATCGCATCTCACAAATGCCTGGCCCGCTTTGCAAAATTTTTTGGGACGTGGATGCGCCGGCCACGCTCGACCGGCTGGCTGCGAATTCCCGCGATGCGTTTCATAGCGCGCTGCCGCGCTTCGATCTGGTGTTGACATACGGCGGCGGCAGGCGCGTCACGGAAGGCTACAAGCACGCGGCCGCCCGCGAATGTTTCGCCATCTACAATGCGCTCGATCCGGATGTGCATTTTCCTGTGCCTGCCGATGCCCGCTTTGCTTGCGATTTGTCGTTTCTCGGTAATCGCCTGCCCGACCGCGAAGCGCGCGTGGACGAGTTCTTCTTCCGGGCGGCCGGCCTTGCCAGCGATAAACAGTTTCTCTTGGGCGGCAGTGGTTGGGCGGACAAGCCGATACCTTCAAATGTCCGCTACGCCGGCCACGTCTATACCGCCGACCACAACGCCTTCAACGGTTCGGCGCGCGCGGTTTTGAATATCAGCCGCGAGAGCATGGCACGCTACGGCTTCTCTCCTGCCACGCGCGTTTTTGAAGCAGCGGGCGCCGCGGCTTGCCTGATCACCGACGCCTGGGAGGGCATCGATTTCTTTCTCGAACCAGGCAGCGAAATACTCGTTGCACGCGACGGCGCCGAAGTGGCGCGCATCGTTCGCGAACTGGACCAGAACCGTGCGCAGGCCATCGGCGAGGCTGCCCGCAAGCGTGTCTTGCGCGATCACACTTACGAGCGCCGCGGCGCGCTGGTCGAATCTCTGTTGCAGGAAATGTTCACGCCTGCTTTGGCGGTGCAATCGTGAAAGCAGACCGCCTGAACTGTGTGTTTCTCGGCCTCTCGATCACTTCTGCCTGGGGCAATGGCCACGCGACCACCTATCGTAGTCTGCTCAAAGCGCTTGCCGCGCGCGGCCACTCGCTCACTTTTCTCGAACGTGATGTTCCGTGGTACGCCTCTAAGCGCGAATTCGAGCATGCGCCGTATTGCGACATCGCTCTCTACGGCAGCCTGGACGAATTGAAAAGCCGTTTCGACCGCCTCGTGCGTGCCGCCGATGTCGTTGTGGTCGGCTCCTATGTTCCCGATGGCATTGCCGTTGGCCGCTGGATCGCTGCTACGGCCGGCAATTTGACCGCTTTTTACGATATCGATACTCCGGTCACGCTTGCCGCGCTCGGCGACGGCTCCTGCAAATATCTATCCGCCGATCTGTGCGGCAAATACGATCTCTATCTTTCGTTCACCGGAGGTCCCACGCTGCGTTTTCTCGAGCACACGCTCGGTGTGCGCTGCGCCCGCGCACTTTACTGCTCGGTCGATCCCAGTCTCTACTTTCCGGAAAAGCAAACACCGCGCTGGGATTTGGGTTATCTCGGCACTTATGCGGCGGATCGCCAGCCGGCGCTCGAAAAGCTGCTCTTCTGTGCCGCCAAAAGACAGCCTGACTGGCGCTTCGCCGTCGCTGGACCTTTGTACCCGGAAACGATTGCCTGGCCACAAAACGTGGAGCGCATCGATCATCTGCCCGCCGGCCGCCACCGCGCTTTCTACAACTCGCAGCATTTTACTCTGAATCTGACCCGGCGCGATATGATCCGGGCCGGGTACTCACCGAGTGTACGTCTGTTCGAAGCGGCCGCTTGCGGCACTCCCATCCTGACCGACACCTGGCCTGGCCTCGATTCCTTCTTCGATCCGCATCGCGAAATACTGCCAGCAAACTCCGCCGCGGATGTCGCGTCATACCTACAGATGCCGGAAGAGCGACGACGACGCATCGGGGCGAAAGCTCGCCGGCGCGTGTTGCGCTCTCATACAGCAGCCGTCAGAGCAGCGGAGTTTGAGGCTCATGTTTATGCGTGTTTTGAGGAGCTTAGTTACGCCAAGAAGAAAGGCGGCCAGACATTTACCCGCTCGGCAGCCGCGGCGGCGATTTAACTGTACGCTACTTGCAGCTCTGGCTGTTTTAGCGGTTGTTCCCGCCTTGGCGCAGCAGGCGCCTTCGGGCACAGCCGTTCACATGATCGTGACGCTAGAACCCAGGCGCGCCCAAACCATTGCTCCCATTGAGAAGCAGGACGTGGTGGTGTTCCAAAACAACAAGAAGAGGCCTGTCACCGGCTTTCGGCCGGCGCAAGGCAGCCTGCAACTCATGTTGCTTATCGACGACGGCGCCGACAACACGTTTAACACTGAGATTTCGGCCTTAAAACAGTTCGTCCAGTCGCTGCCTTCGCAAACCGAGGTGGCGGTGGGCTACATGCGCAACGGCTTGACGCAGCTTTCTTCCAAGTTCACGCACGACCACGCGGCTGCCGCCAAATCCATACGCATGCCGTCCGGCCCTCCGGGCATCAACGTAAGCCCCTACGAATCCTTGGCTTCGGCAATTAAAGATTGGCCCAAGCAGCACGCCGAGCGCCGCGAAGTCGTCATGATCGGCAGCGGCATCGAGGGGCTTGGCGGCGGTTTTACTTCAAGCAACCCTTACGTCCTGTCCGGCATTCACGCCGCCCAGCGGGCCGGCATCGTCGTTTACACCATCTGGAGTCCCAGCGTCGGCCATTGGGGTCATGATCGGTGGTGGGAAATCTGGGGGCAGAATTTCCTGGCCGAGTTATCGAACGCAACCGGCGGCGAGATGTATCAAACCACCATCGGGCCGCCTGTCAGCTTCGACCCGTTTCTGCATAGCATTCTGAATCATCTGCAGCATCAATATATCCTCACCTTCGAAGCGGCTGCCGAACGCGCCGGTCTCCAGCAGGTCAGAGTGGCAATCCCCAATAAAGATGCCTCTGTCGCTTATCCCACCGCCGTCCAAGTGCATTAACCGGACGAGGGAGCGGAGTGCCGCGCGAACCTCCAGCGAAATTTCCAATGCCCGTTTCCAAATGAGTGCCCATGTCCCTCGGGATGGCCGGCCTTGATGCTCAGGATGCCGCCGGCACAAATCAAAATCGTACCGAGCACCGCTGCCCAATCCGGGACGTTGCCGAAGAACCACCAACCCAGCAAGCCTGAGAAGACCACCACGGTGTAATTAAAAGGCGAGAGTGCCGCCGCGCCGGCATGCCGGTAAGCCAAAATAATGAAGTACTGCGTTAAGGCATAAAACCCGCCTACGCCGATGAGCAGAAGCCATTGCCGCTCAGTAAGAGGCTTCCATACCGGAATCGACAGCGGTATCAGCACCAGAGTGGAGATCCCGAAATTATAAGTCAGAATCCGCAGCGGCGGCTCGGTTTCCGCCAGTTTATTAGTTGCCACCAGCGCTAACGCCGAGAAGAATCCCGCCAGCAGAGCTAATAGCGAAGCGGGATTCTCAAACATCTGCGGCCCGGGCTTGATGATGAGGACGATCCCAATCAGGCCAATGAAGAGGCTGAGCCAAACCAACGGCTGCACGGCCTTGTGGAACCAAAGATAGACGATGATCGGAATGAATAAGGGCGCTGCGTTCGACAGCAGCACGGAGTCCATCAGCGGAAGCGACTTCACGGCGACAAAAAACAAGAGCTGGCATACCGAACCGGCGATGCTCCGGAAGATATGCAGCGCCAAATGCTGCGTTTTCAGAATGCCGGGTCCGTTTTTTGCGGCCTCCGGAACGAAGATCAGAAAGCTGATGCCGTACTGCAAGAAAAGAATCAGCAGCGCTGGCACATTCGTGGCCGCTTTGCTGAAAGCGCTCATCACCGCCGCGGCCAGGAAGGCGATTGTGATTAGAGAGATGCCCAAATACAGATTGCGGCCCGGAACTGACGTTTCCGCTTCCATCCGAACAAGTTTAGTTTAGGTTACGGGACTGCCGGACAGCGGCCATGGGCAATACTAAACAACGTGACCATTGCCGATCTTGCCGCTATTGCCGGGCGCCGATATCCGGCGCGCCGCCTGACGCAAAACCTTGTGGGCGGAGCCAGCCCGATTCAAGCTACTAACTTTTCCCTGGGCTACGTGACGCTGGACCCGGCCGGCGGTCAGGTGCCTTGGCACAACCAGGATCAGGAAGAGATCTACTTTGTTGTCGAAGGCTCGGGCGAAATGTGCCTGGGCTCGGAACGCGCGCCGCTCGAAGCCGGCCAGGCGGTCTACATTCCTTCGCGGGTGTTTCATCAATTGACCAACACCGGTTCCACGCCTTTAAAGATGATCTATTGCTACGGCCCCGCCGGAGATGTGGCGCATTGGCGTCAGGAATTGGCGGGAACACTGCCGAAAGCGGGCATCGAGGCGCCGCCGCTGCCCGACGGCGCGCGGCCGCAATGCACGGAGGGCGCATGAACATCGGCATCGTCATGAACGGCGTCACCGGACGCATGGGCCTGAACCAGCACCTGCGCCGCTCCATCGCCGCTATTCGCGCACAGGGGGGCGTTGCGCTTCCCGACGGCGGCGCCGTTATGCCGCACGTTTTGCTCGTCGGCCGCAACGAAGCCAAGCTCCGGGCGATCTCGGCCGAGCATGAAAACTGTCCCTGGACGACGGATCTCGACGCCGCGCTCGCCGACCAGAATTACTCCATCTATTTCGATGCCCAAACGACGGATCGCCGCGTCGAAGCAGTGAAAAAAGCGATTGCTGCCGGCAAACATATTTATTGCGAAAAACCCACCGCGACCACCCTGGGCGATGCCTGCGAGCTTTCCCGCCTGGCGAAGCAGGCGGGGGTGAAAAACGGTGTAGTCCAGGACAAGCTCTGGCTACCGGGCATTCGCAAGCTGCAAAACCTGCGAGAGCAAGGATTCTTTGGCCGCATCCTCTCGGTTCGAGGCGAATTCGGCTATTGGGTGTTCGAAGGAGACGTGCTTCCGGCGCAGCGCCCTTCCTGGAACTACCGCAAGGAAGATGGCGGCGGCATCATTCTCGACATGCTTTGCCATTGGCGCTACGTTCTGGACAACGTCTTCGGCGAAGTCGAGGCGGTTTCCTGCCTCGGCGCCACGCATATTCCCAGACGCTGGGACGAATCCGGCAGAGAATACGCCTGTACCGCAGACGATGCCGCCTACGCAACCTTTCGGCTTGCCGGCGGAATCGTCGCGCATTTCAATTCTTCCTGGTCGGTGCGCGTGCGCCGCGACGATCTGCTCACGATCCAGGTGGATGGCGAAAAGGGTTCGGCGGTCGCCGGACTGCGCCATTGCTGGATTCAGCCCTACGGCGCCACGCCACGTCCGGTCTGGAATCCGGATGTCGAAAACCCCTTCGATTTCTTCACCCAGTGGCAAAGAGTCCCCGAGCAGCAGGTTTTCGACAACGCCTTCAAGGTCGAATGGGAACTGTTCCTGAAACATGTCGCCTGCGGAGCCCCGTTTCCCTGGGATCTCCTGGCCGGCGCCAAGGGCGTGCACCTGGCCGAGAAAGGGCTCGAATCGTGGCGGAGCCGCCGCTGGGTAGATGTCCCGCCCCTCTGAACCTGGGCTCCATTTTAATAATGGAACCGGTACCGCAATTGAAGATAAGCCTGCCGGGGATCTACATAGTGAGTGCCTCCGAACGTATTGCTGGTGTCGAGCAAGTAACGGGAATTCCCGAGGTTTGTGGCGTTTAGAGAAACGCTCCAATTCTCGCCAATATCTTTACCCAGTGCCACGCCGAAAGTAGAATGCGGCGGCAGATGTGCCGGCCCATCGCCGTTGAGAAAGCCGGATCCAAATCGGTAGACCGGTGTCGCCCAGATGTGGCCGGGCAAGTTTAAGGACAGCACGGCGGAGACGGTGTTTCGCTGATCGTGGTCCAGGAGAAAGAGACCTTCATCCGAAAATTCGAGCAAGCCGCCGGTGACGGGACCGACGCCTTGCGCGATCTGGTTCGAATAGGCGATGCGCAGCTCGGCGCGGTGAAACAGCCGCGGTGAGCGCAGAGCCACTTCGGTTCCACTGATGATCGCGCCCAAAT
>DASVGP010000152.1:0-12611 GCA_036379475.1 Bryobacteraceae bacterium
CATGCTCGCGCGGAGTGAGTTCGCTGCGGCCCAGACGCTCTGCAAGCCGCGCGGCAATATGTGGCGTGAAATAGCGCCCGCCTGCGCAGACAATCCGGATCGCCTCGATCATTTCTTCCTGCGTGCTGTTCTTGAGCAGATATCCGTCGGCGCCGGCCTTGACCGCCGAATAAATATCCTCGTCGGTCTCAAAGCTGGTGAGGACCAGAATGCGCGGCGATGCGCTTAGCTTGCGGAGCGCGCATATGATTTCGACGCCGCTCATACCGGGCATGCGCAGATCGACCAGCGCAACATCGGGCGCGAGGCTGCGGACGAGATCCAGGGCATCGGTCCCGTTTGCGGCGCTTCCGGCGACGGCCATGCCCGGCTGCACGTCCAGCATGCTGGAGAGTCCGACGCGCACGACGGGATGATCGTCAACGATAAGAATACGAATGGGCGCGAGTGCGTGTCCGGCAGACATTCCAGAGCCAACGGTAGCAATTTTTAAGCGAAAACGAGACCGGAAGCGGGACAGTTGCTTCGATGCGCGCGCCCGAGCCTTTGCTGCTCACAACAGCGAGGCCGGCGCCGATGCTTCTCGCACGCTCTCGCATGCCAACCAAACCGAAGCCGCCGTGCGGTAAATCGGCATCGAAACCGCAGCCATCATCCTCAATGAGCAAGTGCAGCGCGGAGCCTTCATACCGCGTAGAGATACGGATGTGGGCCGCACCTGAGTGCTGAACAGCGTTTGCGATCGCCTCCTGGCCGATGCGGAAGAGAGTATCCTGCATGCGCAGCGGTAAAGCCGGGGCATTCCCCTCCCGCGATACGCGCAGAGCAATTTCTCCGGAGCGAGTCATCCTGACAGCAGAGGCTTCGAGCGCCGCCAGAAGATCCGCGGATTCGGGAGATTCAGGCCGCAGGCTAGCGATTCCGCGGCGCGCTTCTTCATGGCTGTGCCGCACCAGGTCGCAGGCGACCCGCACCTGCTCGTTCAGGACAGGCATATTCGGCGGCATGCTGGTCCGAATCGCCTGCAATTGAAAACTGATGCCTGCGAAGCTCTGCGCGAGGGTGTCGTGAATCTCATGGGCCAGGCGGCTGCGCTCTTCGAGAATGGCGCGCAGACGCCAATGGCGTGCCAGCAGAAAAAGATGATAGCCGATTCCGATAAGAACAAGAGCGGCGAGCACGAACGGCAAGAGCGTGCTCCAACTCCACCAGGGCGGGCCCACAAGCACTTTGATATCGCCGGCAGAACGGACGAGCAGCACGAACGGCGTGAGGCTCTTGGTCCAGTGGGGATCGCTGACGCAGATGCCGCGCAGCCGAAGAGTGCTGCCGGAATAGATACCGAGCAGACGCCCGGTGCTTCGGCCCGCGTCCAGCACCGCGTGGAATTCCTGCTCCTGGCGCACCAGATCGAGCGAAATCATGTTTCCCTGCCGGACCGGCTCTCCCTTGAGCCGCCCTTCAGTTTGGATGAACATTCCGTCGTAAGCGCCCGTCGCCGCTTGGTTGGCGGTGATGGACAAAGGAGGATCGGGAGAGGACTCCCAGAGAAGATGAACGCTGGCGGCAGTCAAAACCGAGCGGAACGGGCGAGGCTCGATCTCGCCGGAAACCTCGACTTCATCGCCGATCTTCAGCGACGGGCTGCTCCGCGGTTCGACAGCAATGCCGCCGGTATTGTCTTGGACGTAGAGTCTGGGGCTGGTGAGCACCACGACGCCGCGTACCACCGCGCGGCTCGGATGCACGGGCGAGAGATACCGCAAGCTTCCGATCGACTGCGCGTGAGAAAGATCCTTGTGCAGCAGCGCCGCGGCGGCATTTCCCGATACATATGCCGCCAGGAGACTTCGCTGGTGGGAAGAGCCTTCCGGCGCAGCCAGATGGCCGAGCAATTGCGGCCTCGGTAGCGCGGCGGATGTGAGCGGCGTGACGCGTATATTGCGCCAAATACCTCCGGAAGTGTAAGATCGTAACCCGATTCGGCCCGTCGGAGTGCAGGGGCGTGGGCGAAAAACAACCCGCGCCTGTTTTCCGGTAGCGCGGTCAACAGCGACCGCGGCGATGCGGCATCCGTAAACAGATAACGTCAGATGGTACCAATGAAAGGGCTGGACACCGCCCGGCATGGCGACGGGAGGATACTCCTGCCATCCATAATCCGCACGGCCCAGGACCAGGCTACCGTCCATCGTGCGAAGGCCGGCGTAGTAGCCGCTGTAGGAATCAACCCCGAGCTCGGGATGAGTAACTCGTGCAATGATTCCTGCATCGCCCAATCCCAACAGTTGTACGTCGGCATCGACGGTGTAATTCCTCCAAAACCGCGATCCCATGAGTAACTTCGCTCCCCGTTCGTCCGAATCGTTCCGCATGGAGCCGCCGGCGATTTGCCAAGCGCCACCGAACGTGGTCCAGTTGAGGGCGGAACTGGTAAGTGATGGCCGATAGGGTAAGCCGCGGGAAGGGCTCGCATAATAGCGGAACGCGACGAAGCCAAGGATGCCGAGGACCAGAATACCGGCAATCGTTCCCTTGGCGAAGCGGATCATAGCGCCGGCTCACCCTGGTAGTAATCGACCATTCGGGAAATGCGTGCGGACGAGGCGTTTTCGCGCGTCACCAGAACGGGCGGAAGAATTGTGACCGGAGGCACCTGGCGATGAGACAGGCGGGCATGGATTTCGCGGACAGCCAGATAGCCCATCCGATACGTATCTTCGGCGAGAACGGCATTGATTTTGCCCGCACGTACGAAGTTAATCATGTCGGAGTCTTGTTCGCAGCCGACAAGCGTTGTGCGCGAGGACTTGCCGCTGCTTTTGAGGGTAAAATAAGCCGCTCTGGTAGAAACCGCGGTGAGCGCAAACACTGCCGACAGTTGCGGATGGGCGGTAAGCGCGCCGATGAGACTTTCCTGCGCCTCGGCCGCGTTGAACGCGCCAGGCCCGCGCGCAACAATCCGAATGCTCGGATACTCGCTTTGCAGGGCGGCTTCGAAGGCGCGCTGGCGAGATGCGATGCCGGCGATTCCCGGATCGATCCCCAGCACGGCGACCGTGCCCGTTCCGTGAAGCGCCTGGCCGATCCGGGCCGCGGCCAGTTTTCCCATTTGTTTCTGATCCGTAATCACATACGACAGATCGCCGCGGGGCGGAAGAGCAAGACGGGAAGAGATGATGACCACCGGCTTTCCGGCAGCCAGTGTTTCGCGAATGATGGTGAGCAGCGCCAGCGCATGATCCGGCGCCAGAATTAGGCCAGCATAGGGGCCGGCGCGAACTTTTTCGAGCAGATGGATCTGTCCCGAAATGTCATCTTCGTGCGTAGGAGCGTTCCAATATGTCCGGTAGCGCCACTCGCGGGCCGCTGCATCCACGCCGGCGCGTTCGTTTTCCCACAAGGTGGATCCCGTCGTTCGCGGCACCACCGCAATCAGCGGCGGCGGCTCCTCATATCGATGAATCAGCACAAATCCTCCGCTTATCGCGACGATCAAAAGCGCAAGGAACCCGATTTTCATGCCGGCGCGTGATCCAGGATAGCGCTTCTGCGAGCCGGCCCACAGCTTCATAGTTCATCTGTACCAGAAAATGCTGGTTCTCCCTACTCATGCGCATAACCCGCCAATCGCCGTAAGATCGGAGTAAAACGCTTTATAGGTGAGCATCCATGTACCGTATTTGTCTTCGTAACTTCCCCCGGCCCTTCGCGGCGCTATTATTTCTGGGCGCGGGCTCCCTTTGCTTGGCGCAATTTAGCGCCAGCATTCAGGGCACCGTGGAAGATCCCAGCGGCGCGCCGGTCGCACATGCGGCTGTGCAATTGGAAAATTCGGACACGCGCGTGATGCGGAATGCGGAAACCGACACCTCGGGAAATTACCGATTTCTGAGTCTTGCACCGGGGCCGTATCAAGTGTCGGTGACGGCGTCCGGGTTCAACAAGACAACGACCGCTGTACAGCTGGGGACAGCGCAGAATCTGGATGTGCCGTTTCATCTAGCAGTGGCCACTGCCAAGACAACCGTGGAGGTGACAGCCGCGGCGCCAATAATCGATACCGCGGATACCCGTAACCAAGAGACCCTTCGCAGCCAGGAGATAAGCTCGGTGCCGCTGGCCGGCCGCAATATGATCCAGTTGATTGCCGTCGCGCCCGGTGTTACCGGACTCGGCGTCTCCAGCTCGGGCAGCCCCGGCTCGGCAGTGGATAATTTTTCTACCGAAACCCAAGTGAACGCGAGCGCGATGGGGCGCAGCGGCAACGGTAACATGTTCGTCGTGGACGGACTGGATGTCACCAGTAACATTCGTCCGGGAGTCATCAACTTGATACCCAATCCCGATGCGGTCGCCCAGACTTCCATCCAGATCAACACTTTTGACGTCGATTACGGGAGAGCGAGCGCGGTGCAGATGACCATGACCACTAAGTCGGGCACCAACCAGTTCCATGGTCTCCTCAGCGACTATTTCAGCTATCAAGGGTTCTGGGCCGGAACCGAGTTTGCTCATAACTACCCGCCATTTCATAGCAATAACATGTCTGCTAACATCGGAGGTCCCATCTGGCGCAAGCATCAGTTCTTCTTTTTCTTTGATATCGAACCGTTGCGCGAGTCGGTTTCGCAGGGCAATTCGATCATCACATTTGAAGATCCTCAGTTCACTGCCTTTGCCCAGAAAATGTTCCCGAACACGGTGGGCACCAAGCTGCTCACCAGCTATCCTGCGAGCGGAGCAACCTCGCTCGGTGTCAGCCAGACGGCGGCGCAATTGTTTCCCGATACTTGCGGGAGCGCAGCCGCGCAATTTTTGCCCTGCGATACGCCGGTTGTCGATCGCGGCGTCTTTAACGCGACCAATTACCGCAACGGCTTGCAGTGGAATGCCCGCATCGACAAGTACTTCCAAAATGATCGTGTATATGGAACGTTTTTCCGTACTACTCTCAACACCGGAGGTCCTGCACCACGTCCGGCCTTTACCAGCACGAGCAATTACTACACCGATTCCGCCCAAGTGAATGAGACCCACACCTTCTCTCCAACCACCTTGAACGAGGCGGCTTTCGCCTTCCTGCGTGTGGAAGGAATCTCGCCTGCGACCGGAAACTTTTCCGTCCCGGTAGTGAGCGTGACCGGCATGAATCAAGGCTTCGGCAACGGCTTTGCCCTAGGCGATTTCGTGCAGCATAGCTACCACTGGCGCGACGTGCTCAGTCATGTGGCGGGAAATCATACGCTGAAATTCGGCTACGAGGGCTGGCATGGTAACGACCTCGCCTATTTTGCGGGAACTCACGATCAGCCATCGTTTGAATTCAACAGCCTGCTCGACTTGGTACAAGATCAGCCTCACAGCGAGAGCGGACTATCTTACAATCCTCTGACCGGAAAGCCGCAGCCCGGCAATTATGGATACGCGGAAACGACTACCGGATTGTTCGCTGAAGATACATGGAAGGTGCTGCCCAACCTGACGGTTAATTTTGGCCTGCGTTGGGACAATTTTGGCAATCCCTATCCAGCCCTTGCCGGCACCAACCTCTCCAATTTCCTCCTGGGCACCGGATCGACGTTTAATGAACAGGTGGCGAATGGCGTCATGAGAAAGGTGAGTCATGTGTATGCGCGGCCGATTGTGGATACCTTGGCGCCTCGCGGCGGCTTTGCCTGGGATCCCTTCAAGACAGGAAACTGGGTGATCCGCGGCGGCGCCGGCATGTACCATGACGAGCCAACTCTCGGAAACGCCGAGAACGGTTTGAATACGAATCCTCCGGGCTATGTGGTCCCAACGTTCTTTTCGAATGGAGGAACTTCGCCGCCGATCTTTGCCTTTGGAACCAGCAACAAAGTGCCGTTCGGGTTCCCTTACCCTGCTCTGAACTCGACCTCGCTGACCCCGGCCGGAGGCCTGGCAAACCAGCAATTGAGTGTGGGTGGTATCGACCGGAACTTAGCGGCGCCAACTACCATTAATTATGCGCTCACTCTGGAGCATCGCTTGTTTAGCTCTGTAACGGGGAGCATTTGGTATCAGGGGTCGCACACTTACGATGAAATCTGGGGCTACGGCAATACCGGAAACACTTTTTATGGATTTGACGTAAACCGCTTCGCCGGCGATCTGATTCAATGCGCGTGTACCTCGCCTACCCGGCTGAATCCCAGCTTTGGATCGATCGATTATGCAACCAATGGAGTGCGCGCAAATTATCAAGCCGTTGTTTTCGATGTTCAGGGCCGTTTCAGCCATAGCTTCTTCGAAGCATCCTACACACGCTCACGGGCCGAAGATGACAGTCAGACTTATCCAACCGTAGATATTGATCGTTATTACGGCCCGTCCAGCTTCGACGCTCCCAACCGCTTTTCTCTCCTATGGAACTATTCGCTTCCGGCCATGACCGGCGGTAATGGCTTCGTCCGCCGCTTGCTGAATGGGTGGTCAATTAGCGGAACTACAATTGTCCAAAACGGGAACCCATACACGGTCTACACGAACGCCTCCTTCCAGCCGCTTATTCAAGGCGGCGTTGTCGCCGGCTTAAAGCCCGGCAGCGGCGATTACAATGCGGACGGCTTCAATCTTGATTATCCTAACGTTTCGAGTTACTCAACGCCTTCCAACCGCCAGGCATATCTCAATGGCGTCTTCACGGCCGCCAACTTTCCGTTGCCCGCCATGGGAACCGAAGGCAACGAGGGAATCAATCGTTTCCGGGATCCGATGTTTGCCGAGACCGATGCCGCCCTGCTCAAAACCACCAAGATCTCCGAACGCGTGAAACTGGA
The DNA here is from genome assembly GCA_036379475.1 of Bryobacteraceae bacterium. Lineage (GTDB taxonomy): Bacteria > Acidobacteriota > Terriglobia > Bryobacterales > Bryobacteraceae > Bog-105. The sequence goes on from DASVGP010000152.1 coordinate 6,804, forward strand.
GCTTCGCTTTGAAGCCTATAACGTGTTTAACCGGCCTAACTTAGAAGGAGTCGACGGGAATCTCGCGAGCGGAACCTTCGGACGTGTGACGTCGCAATACAATCCCCGGTGGCTGCAAGTGGGTGCGAGACTATCGTTCTAATGCAGCGACGCAAATTTCTACAGACGGCCGGTGGAATCGCAGCGGTGGGATTTTTTGAGAAGAATAGCCAGGGCGCAGCGGAGCCGAATCCCCAAAGCGGCTACGCTCCGGGGCGGATAGCGAACGAGTATTCGGCGTTTCTGCCCGGCGAGAAGGAGGCGCTTGTTCGCGCTCCGAAAGTGACTCGTTTGGATGGCGGCGCCGCGTGGGTTCAGGGCGCGAACCAGGCTTTGCATCCCGGGCAGGTTACCGGCGGATGGCTCCTGCTAGCGGTTGTCGGCATCAACGGAACCGATACCGCGATCTTTGAAAAGAACGTCACGTATCAAGGCGCCATCGTCTACATTACGGAGCGCGATGGTGTCATTCTACGCATTCCGAAACGCTTGGGCTATCTGTCGCGCATACGGCCGCGCCCGATCAATACCAAGAGGATTCAGTTTGTCCGCGAGACGCCCTACCGGCCGGGGCCGGACCGCCTGGCGGAATATATTCTGCACTCGAATGAAGATCCATCCTACGAAAACGTAGCGGCGCTCGGTGCGGAATATATCGGATGGACCCTGGTCGGAAACGAACAGGGCGGACCGGCTGTTTCGCTGTTTCTGGAGGCGGATGGGAAGAGCCGCCAACTGAATCCAATGTCCGGATGCAAAGCGGCTTGGGCGCCCGACCACGTGGACGCGGTGTTCGATCCATCGCATCATTATCCCGATGCGTATCCGGAATTGTATCGCTACGTGTCCGGATTCAGCAAACGCACTTTGTTGGGCGGCTATCTTCCGGTCGCCAATACCGGCGTCTGGAATGCGGAGGCGAAGTGCGGCTACGAAGTCGTCGTTGCCCTCCCTCCGGGGGAAGAAGCGAAGCCGGTAGCCAGAGTACGCGCGATGCTTCCGGATTGGATGCACGCGAAAGACGAGGATATCGTGCAGTTGGGGAAGGAACGCTACCGGGATCAATATGCCGGGACCAGCCGCGAAGGATTTTTAGCGGAACTGGCGGGAATTGCGAACCAGTGGCAGCATTTCTTCGAAGACCGCATGAAAGTGGAGATCCCCGACCCGTGGCTGCTCGACGCCGCGCGGGCGGGCATCATGCTGGCGCGATGCAGTTACCGTGGATTGAGGCCAACTTATCAGATCGGCGAAGGCGCTTATACCAAGATACCCGAGCGGAGCCATGCACTCTTTCCGGTAGCGCATTATGAGTTCACCTGGGCGCACCAACTCTGGAATCTGACAAAAGAAGCAGATCCTTACGTTCAATATTACTTAGATCACTACATCCTGCCGGACGGCAATTTTCTCTATAACACGCAGGATCAGGTCGAGGCGCCGCTCAATGCGGGTGTATTTTTGTGGAATTCGGCTCGCACCTACGATTACACGCACGACTACGAAGCGCTCAGGAAGCGCCTGCCGGTGCTGGAGCGGATGATCGGCTTTGTGCTCGACCGCTACGAGTACAGCAAACGCACTTTCCCCGCCTCGGACCGCCGCCATGGTTTGATTTGGGGCTCTCCGGAAGCGGACTTGGGTGATCCCGAGAATGACTATCCGAACTCACATCCGTTTTACTACCAAAACGCCGCCTGGACGTGGAGGGGCTTGAAGGAGCATTCGCGCTGCCTGCGACTGGCCGGAGGCGAGCACCACTCGGGCGATTTGCAGGTGGCTGCGGAAAAATATGCCGGGATCGCTAAGGAGATGCGCGGCCTCGTCGAGCGCTCGATGAAAGCCACCATCGCAGCGGGGAACGCGGCGATGCGCGAGGCGCAAATTACTCCATTTACTCCGCACGATACCGATCGCGATCCGAAACACCTGACCAGTTACGAAAACCACCGCTTCATGATGGACTGGTTTACCTCGGATTGGGGCGTAGAGGCGCTTGACTTAGGTCATTTGAAACACCGCACGATTGCGGGCGAGCAGATCCTCGGCCTAAACACGGACGGCGATTGGCCGCGCACATCGAATTTCATGGCACATGGAACGCTCGCGGTACGGATACGGCAGGACGATTACCGGCCGTTTCTGCTGACGCTTTACGCGTTGTGCTGCTACGCTGCGGATTCGGGCAACCGCTATTCGCCCGAGGATGCCTTCCTGCCGGGGAGTTATCCGGGTGAAGGCAATAAGTACGGATGGTCGGCGGTTGTCAACAGCGTGCTGCAGCCGACGCTGGGGCTGCGCTGGCTGCTCTGCTACGAGGAAAGCGATCAAGATGCGTGCCACCTGCAAAAGGCTGCGCCGAAGCATTGGTTTGCGGCCGGGGAGCGAATTCGCGTCGAACATTGTCCTACGCGATTCGGAGAAGTGAGTTGGACTACGGAAGCGGCATCGAATGGCGAGTGGCGCGTTCACATCGAACCGGCGGCCAACTTTTCCGGGCAATTAGTGGTTCATGTGCATCCCCCGGACGGCAAGCCGCTGGCCAGCGCAACGGCTGGCACGGTGCAGCGCGATCGCGTAATGATTGCCGCATCCAGCCTACAAGCCGGGCGGGCGCTCGACGTGACCATCCGAACCTGAAGACGCTATACCTCAGTAAAATATCCCGAACGGGAGCTCTCCGAAGCGCGAGAATAGGCTCATGCGGCGGAGTGTGGTCCTGCTTGCGGCGGCAGCCGCGGTTCTGTTTCCAGCTTGCCGGGCGGCGGCGGCCGATTTGGAATTGCAGCAGTTCGCGCAGAAGGCTCCGCCCTCGGGCAGCTTGCTGGTGGCGACCGAAAAGCTCGGCGACCCGGCATTTGCCAAGTCGGTCATTCTCATCGTGGACAGCGATGACCAGGGCACGGTCGGGCTCATGATCAACCGCCAGACAACGGTGCCGATTTCACGAATTTTCAAGAGGAAGCGAGCCGGAAGCGATCCTGTGTACATCGGCGGACCGGTAGAGCTTAGGTCAGTTCAGGCGCTGCTGCGATCTTCTGTGCGAGTTAGCGACGCAACCAGGGTGGTCGGAAGTGTCTATGACACGGCGGATCGAGATGCCATTGAAAAAGGCATCGATAGCCGCGCCGGCCCGTCGAAATTCCGCCTCTATCTCGGCTACGCCGGTTGGGGACCCGGCCAGTTGCAGCATGAAATCAGCCTCGGCGCCTGGTCGATGATGGCCGCCAGCGCCGCGATAGTCTTCGATAGCCATCCCGATTCGCTGTGGACGCGCTTGAACGCCAGGCTGCACATGCAGATCGTAAAAAACGTGCGGCACAAAACCAGCGAAATTTCGATGGTGCGTTAGCGTAAAGAAGAAAATGGCTAACGGACCTGTTTCGGCGTTCATCGAACGCCATTATCGGCATTTCAACGCGGCTTCGGTGATGGAAGCCGCCCAAGCTTATGCGCGCCATCTGGACCGCGGCGGAAAAATGTTTCTGACGCTCGCTGGGGCTATGAGCACGGCGGAACTCGGCGTATCGCTTGCCGAGATGATCCGCCAGGACAAGGTGCATGGCATCTGCTGCACTGGCGCGAACCTGGAAGAAGATGTCTTCAATCTCGTGGCGCACGACTTCTACGAGCGTGTGCCGAACTGGCGCGATCTGAGCCCGGAAGGCGAGCAGGCGCTGCTCGACCGCCATATGAATCGCGTCACCGACACCTGCATTCCGGAAGAAGAAGCGATGCGCAGAATCGAAGGTGCGATCCTCGCGGAGTGGCGGGCCGCGGAAGCCAAAAGCGAGCGCTGCTTTCCCCACGAATTTTTCTATCGCGTGCTGCAGCGTCCCGAGTTGCGCAAAAGTTTTCAGGTAGACGTGAAAGATAGCTGGCTGTGGGCCGCAAAGGAAAAAAATCTGCCGATTTTCGTCCCCGGCTGGGAGGATTCGACCATCGGCAACATGTACGCGGGCCATTGCATCTCGGGCGATGTGAAAAACGTCCACACCGTGCGCACGGGAATCGAATACATGATTTCCCTCGCCGACTGGTATACGAAAACCGCGCGCGAATCTTCGATCGGGTTCTTTCAAATTGGTGGTGGCATTGCGGGAGACTTTCCGATCTGTGTGGTGCCGATGCTGCGGCAGGACTTGCAGCGCCGCGAGACGCCGCTCTGGGGTTATTTTTGCCAAATCAGCGATTCGACCACAAGTTATGGCTCCTACTCCGGCGCCATTCCGAACGAAAAAATCACCTGGGAGAAACTGGGCGCCGAAACGCCCCGGTTCATTGTGGAATCGGACGCGTCGATCGTCGCGCCTTTGATCTTCGCCTACATTCTCGGCTGGTAGGCGCCGCTTGTTATCTTGAAGTAGGCAGCGTCCGGTGAGGTGCGAGAGTGGTTGAATCGGGCGGTCTCGAAAACCGTTGAACCTTCACGGGTTCCGTGGGTTCGAATCCCACCCTCACCGCCAGAAAACAAAGGACTTAGCTCAATCGGAGCCAAGGGCGAAATCGAGGCATTTTCGGCGCTGTGCAAATGCCGTGCAAATGCGCGAGTCATTCTGGCTTCTTCGCCCCCTTCTTCTCCAGTTGCTTTTTGATCATCGTTTCGGTCGTGTCCGCGGCTTTTTCATCGTCGCCGCTCATCACGTGCGCGTAGATGTTCAGCGTGACCGTAGGGTTGGCGTGACCGAGGCGCTGTGAGACCGTCCTCAGCGGAACGCCTCTGCGCAGCAGTTCTGAAGCATGGGTATGGCGCAGATCGTGGAACCGAATGTCCCTTGTGCAAATGCGCCGCGAAAAAGCAATGTATGCGTCGGTGAAATCGTCTGGCGGCCACGGTGTCCCGTCTGCTAACGGCATCACGAGATCGAACTTCGGATAATCAGGCCCGAACATTTTTTTAATCTTGTCCTGATTTGCTCGATGGTCCATCAGGGCGGCGACGAGGCAGGCTGGCAATGCAATCGTGCGATGCGATTTCTTGTTTTTCGTCGGCTTGAACTTCAGCCCATATTTGCGGGTTTGACCGAGGGCCTGATTGACGGTCAGACGCGAATTTTCAAAATCCATATCGGTCCAACGGAGCCCGAGAATTTCGCCGCGCCGCATTCCAGTGCAAAGCCCCATCAGAATGGGAAGGTACAAAACGGTATTCTCAGCAGATACGAGCAATAAGGCCGAGCGATCTTCCTCGACCGCTTTGACTTCCTTGCGTACCGGCCGAGGCGCTTGAACAGCGCTCGCTGGGTTTGTGGGACGCAATTGCCACATAACGGCCTGCTTAAAAGCGTGGCTCAGAAGGCGGTGAATGTGGAGAACCGTTTGGGTGCTCAGCCCGGCGCCAGTGCGTCGATTGCCGGCAACGCTCGACCAGATGTAGAACTCCGCGAGTTGCACTGGCTGCAACTTGGTCAGTAGAATCGGGCCAAGCTTCGGATTAATGTTCACCTCGACCATCTGCTTGTAGCGCTCGAACGTTTTGTCTCCGACATTCGGTTCGACCGTTTTCAACCAACGGTCCAAATACTCTGAGACCGTTTGCTTCGATGGCTCGGCGTACGTACCCTCATCCATCGCCCTGAGAACTTTGTTGAGCTCCGTCTGCGCAGCCCTCTGCGTCCGGAACCCGCGAATCCATTGGTAGGAGTCGCGCAGTGTCCCATTCCGGGCGACCCGTTTGCCCTGGTAAACGACGGCAGCCCAGAGCTTGCCGCCCGCTTTAAGTTCGTAATCACGGATGTGACCTCTCATGGCTATCCACTCTAATGCCGA
>DASVGP010000153.1:0-8448 GCA_036379475.1 Bryobacteraceae bacterium
AGGTATTCGATCGAGCACAACCGTCTTGCCAAGCACGCTAGCTTGCCCGCCGAATCGCCTTTTCCACGTGGAATAACTCAAGATGACGGTGCGAGCAGCGCTCGGTTGGTCCTCGCCTTTGTAAAAATCCCGGCCAAGCACTGGAACAACTCCGAGTGTGCGGAAGAATCCGTCGCTTACCCGCGCTGCGTGAACCGGCACGGCGCCGGAGCGGTCCGTCATGGTATACCCGCGCGATTGGAAAACATCCAGCGAAGCGAGCGTGGAGTTCTGCTTTTTCCAGTCGAGATAGTCCATCCAGGATAGATTGCACCGAGGGCACCAGGGATGTATCTTTTCGAAGACCCCCAGTAGCCTCCCAGGGTTCTTATACGGCAGCGGCTTGATCAGGGCGGCGTCGACGAACGCGAAGATAGCGATGCTCGCGCACATGCCGAGTGCCAGCATCGCGATCGCGGTCCCGGCAAACTCGGGACTGCGCCGTAACTGGCGACCCGCAAAACGGATATCGCTAACGATGTGGTCGAACACGTTTAATCCGCGCATATCGCGGCAGTCCTCTTTTCGTTGTTCCAGACCGCCGATGCTGCGAAGAGCACCGCGGTGGGCGTTTTCCCGGCTCATGCCGGCGGCAATATTTTTTTCGATCTCACGTTCCAGGTGATAACGGAACTCTTCGTCGAGGTCATCTTCGACTTGCCTGCGGCGGAAAAGTGATCGAAACCGGAGATGAACAATGGAGGCAAGCCGCATGAGTCACACCGCCCTGACGACCGCCGTGATGGCCCCGGATAGGCGCTCCCAGGCGGCGCTCTCTTGCGTAAGGGCCTTCTGCCCGGCTTTGGTGAGCATGTAGTATTTGGCTCGGCGGTTGTTTTCGCTGACAGCCCATTGCGAATGAATCCAGCCATTTTGCTCCAATTTATGCAGCGCAGGGTAAAGCGCGCCCTGGCCCACTTGGAGCACATCGCCAGACATTTGACGCACACGATGCGCGATTGCCCAGCCATGAGCGGGCTCTAGCGCAATGATCTTAAGAATTAAGAGATCCAGCGTGCCTTGTACAAGATCGGTAGGCTTGCTCAATCATTCCTCTCAGTAACTGACAACAGTCTAGTGGACAAGCCAGTTCTGTGTCAAGAGGTTATTTGGGCGGTTATTCCTGTAGCCGTACTGGAAGTCACCCTCGCATGCCTCTGGGCCGTGGTTGGGATCTAGCAGTGAGTCTGTTGGGGCCGCTAAGCAAGTATGCCCTTGAGAAATTCTGTGGCTTGCAGCAATGCCGCGCGAACAGGTGCAGCTTTAGCAATTCGGTTGAGCAGGACGAATCGTGAATGGCTCCCTTGTAACGCGTGACAACTGTTTCTACTCCAGCGTCCGACAACTTGCGGCCATAGGCCTCGCCTTCGTCGCGCACAACATCATTTTCAGCTGTAATGACCAGCGCGCCAGGCAAACCGGCGAGCTGATCCTGGGACTCCAGAAGCGGTGCGGCGCCAGGCTCGTGACGTTTGCTGCGATCGGGAAGATACTGATCCCAGAAACACTGCATGGCAGGCCTGGTTAGCCAGGGGCCATCGCCGAATTAGTTGTACGATGCGGTGTCGAAATCCGTATTCGTTACCGGATAGAAAAGCAGCTGGCCTTTGATTCGCGGCCCCGAGCGTTGCCTGGCAAGCAGCGCAACGACGGCCGCCATATTACCGCCTGCGCTATCGCCGGCGACGGCCAGGCGTGTCGGATCGACCTCGAATTCGTCTGCATGCTCTGCAACGTACCTGGTCGCTGCATAAGCCTGCTCGTTAGCAACCGGGTATCGGTGCTCCGGCGCGCGGCCATACTCTACGAAAACGATCGTTGCTCCGGTACCAGCTGCCAACTCTCTCACCAGCCGGTCATGTGTAACCGCGTCCCCCAGGACCCAGCCGCCGTGAAAATACAGGACGACGGCAGTAGGAGTTTTGACGCCGATGGGCCGAATGCTGCGCAGGTGAAGCGGGCCAGCGGTGGTGTTGACGCTGTAATCCTTAATCTGAGCGTCCGGCTTTTCGAGGGGGCCGGATTGCGCGCGGAGCAATGTCTTGCGGGCCTCCTCCGGGCTCAGCGTGTAAATGGGAGGTGCTTCCTCCGCCGCGAGCTCGTCAATCAGTTCTCGTATGGTGCTATCCAACACGGCATTTGCCGCACTCATGGTTTTACCTTTCTCAGTCCAACTTGTTGAAGAGTTTCAGTCGCGACGTAGCCACGCGCTTTACTGCTTCGATGGCTCCGGGCAGAATCCTATACGGAACAATTTCCTGTGGCTGCCTAGCGAGGCTCTCCTCCAGACCGCGCCTCCACGCGACCCGTACTTCGGTGTTGATATGGACAACGTTGATTCCCGCGGCGATTGCCTTTCGCAGATCCTCGTCGTCGGTGCCGGAAGCGCCATGCAACGTAAGCAAGGTTTGGGTAGCAGTCTTGATCTGCGCGATACGCTTCAGGTCGAGACGTTTCCGCGCCGTCCCCTGCACCATGGTCTGCAGCATCCCGTGCATATTGCCCACGGCCGGTGCGAGTATATCGATGCCAGTTTCCGCAACGTACCGCTTCGCCTCTTCCGGCGTCGTCAAACCTTTCAGCAGATCGGGAGCCGCGTCGCGAATCGGCGAGCCAGTTCCGATATCGCCGATTTCACCCTCGATCAGGATGGCAGGATTGATCGCTTTCGGCTTCCTGATGGCTGCCTGCGTCTGACGAATGTTGTCGTCCATCGGTAGCGCAGAAAGATCAAAAACAATCGCATCGTATCCTGCCTCAGCCGCTTCGACCGCACTCTCGAGCGAGTGCGTATGATCGGCGTTCAGAAAAATCGGGAAATCGAATTCTTCGCGCAGACTTCGCACCAGGGCGCTGGCCTGACGTACCCCGACAAATTTTCGCTCGCCCTCGGAAACCCCGATGATCACCGGAACTTTCAAAGTGTGCGCAGATTCGAAGATCGCTTTCAGCATGAGGAAATCAGCGATATTGAAGTGACCGACGGCCACTCCGTTGTTCTGAGCGTGTTGCAAAACAGTATGCAAATCGGGCATGTTTTCGTCTCCTCTAAGTTGTGGCGGATTCTCGCAGTGTTTTATTCGTAGCGGTGGCCCCAAGACGTTCAAATTCCGTTGCCGGTAGCAGGCCAGAAATCAAGTGCCGTCCGATGAGCCAGGCGGGCGTGCCGCGTACGCCGCGTTGGCGGCCCAGCGCCTCGGATTCGCTGACCGTGGCAAGAGCGGTCCCATCCAGCCAAGCGGCATGAAAACCGTCAAGATCGATTCTAGTTCCGACGCGTGCCCCTCGACAATGGCGGTGTTTCCGAGGTCCTCACCGCTGACAAAATGGGCGGCAAAGAGCGCTTTCTGAAACCGCGCGAATTTTTCGGGTTGATGCCGCCGGACCCATTCGGCAGCGGCTAAGGCGTGCCGCGTGTTTGGAAGGCGCGAAGGCCAATTCAAGACCAACCCCGCCTCTTTCGCCTCGCGTTCCAGATGGCTGTACATCTCACCTCTGCGCGGTCCGACGGGAACTCCGTTGGCTGGTATATCGGGATGAGCCTGAAATGGCAGCTCAATGACATCGAGTCCGTAGCGGCGAAGTTGAAGTGACCGGCCTGCAGCGACGCATCCTGGCGATTATCTGTAAAGCTGAGCAATTTGCGGGCGCGCTCGTGGAGCGCTGGCTCGCTTTTCAAGCTTCGGATGGCGGAGAGGCTAAGAATGGTGGTCGCGGTTGAGCGGCCTTCACTGCTCAAAGAGGCGAGCGTGGCAAAGTCCGACTTCTGGCGAGCGCCATAAGCGACGCCACAGCAAAGACAAAACCGGAAAGGAGCGGGGATAAAGTGGACAATTGTTCCTTCGGCCGATTCCGTGCCATCTGCTGCCACACGAATGAGCTTCGGTTCGTGCTCTCGCCGGTTCCTTTTGACCCGGCGTTGACCTCGTTGCTGTTCCACCCAATCCTCAGGTAAGCGATCCAAAGCCTCGTTGAGATCCGTTGGCCACGGATTCGAAGAACTGAGATACAGATAGCCAGGCTTCGTATCATCATCAGTCTCCTGGTCTGCCGCGATACGGGGCTGAGTGGAAGCAAGATCCGTTCACGGCCGCCGGGGACGTATTGCTGTCCATGGACGGTTATGAAGCGCTGCTCTTCCGGTTCGACCGAGGCATATGCGGTATCGCCTTTGCTGATGAATTGGTGCAAGCGAAAAGCAAATGGAGGAAATCCGGTTTCCGGATGCTTGGAGCAGGTGTACGAGGCCAGGAATTACAGGCGCAGAGCTTCGGAGCACGTTTCAAGCGGCAGCGAGGTCAGGCTCGCCAATTTGGAAGCAGCCCCGTTCTCTCCCACCAGGCTCCGAGGTATCGCACGAATAAGACGATCCGTGCCATCCTCGCGCTGAACTCCGATCTCACGCTCAATCCATACGGAAAGGGGATCGGCAACAAAGTCGGCATAGTTCGACGCTGGTTTCCGCTGGGGGTTCGCAACTCGTTCCCGCAACTCTCGAACGAAGGCGGAATCTGTTACGGCTTCCAAGCTCGTAGCGGGCCGTAGCGTCTCTCCAATCACGTGCTCCGGCCTAACTTGTGCGCCGAAAAATTTGGAGGCGATCCGCGCGACCTCGACCCGCTGCTGCTCGAAATTACCGGCGCCAGCCAGCGTTGCCGATGTGCCGACGTATTGTAGGTTGGCAGTGCCGAGGCGATTGCGGACCCGGCGGATCAACATAGCGACGTCCGCTCCCTGACGGCCCCGGTATGTGTGCAGTTCGTCCATCACCAGGAATCGTAGTCCGCGGGCCGCTTCGATCAGTTGCTTTTCGATAGGTTGCGTCAGAATGAGTTCCAGCATCACGTAGTTCGTGATCTGGCTGGGGGTGGAATCTCGGCTCGCCTTCGGAGCTCCGGGTCGAAGAAGTAGAGCATCTGCATTCCCAGAATCGGAAAGTGCCCAGAAATGAAGATCAGCATGTCGCACGGCGCCACAATCCTTTCCGAAGAACCATTGCCGGACTTCTGTGGCGACCGAAGCCGCATCACTTCGTCCGGCGTCATCAGCGGGCGCTTAACGTGATCGACGCTTTCGTTGATATGCGACATGACGGGTGAAAATCGTGAACCCGAAAAATTGAAGCTCGCCTTCTGGACGGTTGTCGTTCCTGTCATCTTCGAAAGCAGCTCGGCCGTCTCCACCTGGTTGGGCGCGTAGGCGATGCGGACGTGGCAGTTGGAAACAATGCTCTCGTTCTGCCCATAGGCATCCACAATCTGCCGAATCGACAGTACAAAATCGGCGGCGGCGGATGCATCGTGAGCGGCGCGAAAGATTTCATTTTTGTCTTTTCGAAGCGCGTCTATCCAGGAACCGACGTATGCGGCGTGGTTGGTGGGGTCATGCGGAATACCGGTTTCGGCTGCGATGAACAGGCTTGCCAACTCGGCCCGTAATTCTTCTCTCGCGTAAGTCGGATCGCCGAATCGGTAGGATTCCGTCAGTGTCGTGCGGTTCAGCCGTGACGGGTGACCGGTCCAATGCACTTTATGCCGATATCGGCATAAGTCGCATAATGCCGCGTCCAGGATTATGCCGCGTCAGATGCCCAAAGCTCCAAGAACCGAGGTACATCCAACGCGGCAGGCCGGCATAATTACAGCGATTCCAGGAACGCGAGTAGTTGATCGTCCGGGCAATACCGTCCTGGCTTGGAGTCCGGCGCGGCGACACGCGCGAGAGCTTTCTCTTTGAGTCGCATGTCGGCATGGACATAGATCTGCGTCGTCTGGACGGATTCGTGACCGAGCCAGAGAGCAATCACAGCTTGGTCGACACCATGATGGAGAAGGTCCATGGCGGTGCTGTGCCGGAGAACGTGCGGAGTCACGCGCTTGCCCGCCAACGACGAGCACGACCCTGCGGCCACCTGAACGTATTTGTGAACTAGGCGTTCCATCGCGTCGCGGCTAAGCTTGGTCCCGCGCATGGTTGGGAACAACGGGTCGTCATCGCCACAGGCCCGTTCTTTCAGCCATACCATGAGCACCTGAGTGGATTCGTGACGCAACGGCGTACAGCGTTGTTTGCGGCCTTTGCCTTCACAGCGAACGTGGGCTCCGGTTCCCAACTCGACATCGCGGCGGCGGAGATGGATGATCTCCGAGACGCGAAGTCCGGTTTGCAGTATCAAAGCAAGGATCGCGTGATCTCGCCTGCCGGTCCAGGTGTTCCGGTCAGGAGCGGCCAGGAGCGCATTCATCTCAGTGCGATTGAGGAACTCGACCGCTCGCCGCTCATATCGCTTACCGGGCATCGCAAGAATCTTCTGGCAATGCAGCAAGTGGGCCGGTTCCGTCATGGCGACGAACCGGAAGAAGGAGCGTATCGAAGCCAAACGCGCGTTCCGGCTGCGGGCACTGTTGCCGCGCTTGTCCTCCATGTGAGTGAGGAAGTGCGCGACTAACGTGACATCCAGCTCTTCGAGCGAGAGCTTCGTCGGCGGCTTGCCGGTCTGCTCGTTTGCAAACTGGAGCAACAAACGAAACGTGTCTCGATAGGCCGCAACCGTATTTGGGCTGGCCGCAAGTTGAGCACAGAGCCGATCCGTGAAGAACCGCTGCACAAGGCCGGGAAGTGGCGTCATGGCTGCACCTCCTCCGCCCGCTTGGCGGCAAGCTGAAGCAGTTCCGGAACGGCCTCGATATACCAGTAGGTATTGGCGGGATCGGCATGCCCCAGGTACGTGGAGAGCTTGACCATCTCCTGCGATGGGTTCGCGTTGTTGCGATACCAGGACAGCAGCGTTCGTACCGCGAAGGTATGCCGCAAGTCGTGGATGCGCGGGCCGCGGCCATGCTTCTTGTACTTTTGCGCAGGTCGCAGACCGATGGACTGGCAAACCGCCGCGAAGTTGAAGCGGGCTCCGCAGTCGGTAAGTCGAGTCCCCTGATCGGCGACGAAGAATGCGGCTGACGGTGAGCCGAGGAGCCGGTCACGCTCCCGCGCATAAGTGAGAAGCTGCATTCGAACGCAGTCAGCGACGGGAACCAGCCGGGTTTTGCCGAACTTACCCTTCCTGACTGTCACCACTCCGGACTCCAGATCAACATCGTCGGCATTCAATGCCAATGCCTCGCTCACACGGAGGCCAGTGACTGCGATCAGTCCAAACAGCGTGGAGCACGTAAGCGGGCGTATGCCGTTTTTAGAGGGCAACTCGGCGGCGGCTTGGACAATACGCTGGATCTCATCCTCACTGTCGATATAAGGATGCGGCCGCCGGGTTCGGCTGGGGATTAGGGGCTGCGGCGGGATCTCATGCCGTGTATCGAGCGCGTGAAGCCACTGGGAGAACACGCGAACTGTGCTCAAGCGATGCGCCCAAGTGTGGTTGTTGGCCTTGCCGAACGCATCTTTCCAGCGCAAGAACAATGCCACACTGACATGAGCGGAGTTCTCGGCATCCGCAAAGGCCAGCAAGATCCGCTCGTCCGTGGAGAGGCTGTAACCCAGGCTGCGCCGGATGCTCAGGTAACGGTCGAGTTCTTCGGATAAGGAGCTCATTTTGCACCTCCCGCAACCGGCCAGGACTGTGCAATCGTTCGAAGACCATCCACATCCAGCTTGGCGTAGATCATGGTAGTGCTTCTCGAACGGTGGCGGAGCATGTCGCCGACTTCCTCAAGCGATGCGCCACACCGTACGAGTGTGGTGGCAAGGCTGTGTCGCAAGATGTGCGATCCCACGTACGGCACGGGCGGCTTGAGGCCGGTAGTGGCATAGGCTCGGCGGAGGATGTTATTCAGCACCTGGCCGTCCTTGAACGCGACATGCGGTGGACGTTTCTTGACAAACAATGCGCGGGATGACGACGACTTGCGGTCCAGCCGGATATATTCCGCCAGTGCTTCGCCGACATCGGACGGCAATGGCAGGCGGTCGTGGAACTGGCCCTTGCCGCGCACCAACAACTCGCCCGCCCGCCAATCAATATCATCGATCTGGATCTTGACCACCTCGGCGGCACGCAACCCAAGCCGGGCGATCAGCAATATCATGGCGTGATTCCGCCTTCCGGTGGTCGTCTCCGCCTTCACCGCTTCGAGCAGCTTTTCGATCTCCTCCGGGGCGAGGTGCCGGGGCAGTCGTGGCGCAAAACGCTGAGCCACGCTCGGAATGCCCAAAGCGAGGTTCGCCGTCGTCTCGCCCGCTTTGAACAGATAGCGGAAGAAGCTTCGCAAATGGGAGGAGTGCGTTTTGTCTCGCAGCGACCTTTTCCTGCGCACCTCCTGCATGAACGCCACAATGTCGTTCGCCGTTATCCGCGAGATTTCGCCAATCTCGCCGCCAAACCGGAACTGCAAAAAGCGGTCGGCGATTCGCCACGCCTGGAATATGGTTGACTCGCTGAGTCCGCGCTGGCGG
>DASVGP010000154.1:0-25796 GCA_036379475.1 Bryobacteraceae bacterium
CGTTACCACGCCGCGCATGACCGCGCCTATCAGCGCGCCTCCGCCGAGCTTCAGAAACGCAAGAAAGAGCGGCAGTTAGCCGAAATTGGCTTTGCTTCGCAAAAACGCGCCGAAGCCGAAGAATCCCGCAAAGCCGAAAAGCACGCCGTCCAGATTGCCACCGCCAAGATGCGCAAACAACGCGAAGAAATGAAGCTTGGCGACGCCATCGCCAAAATGCTGCCTCCCAATTTCGATCTTTCTTCTCTCGATCGAGCTTTTCCCGCCGCCGCAACCGCCCTGGCAGTGGAGGGCTAACAGCTGACAGCCAAAAAGGAGCCTGACATTTTGCCTCGCTACATTCCAACACCTGACGACCAGCTTCGTGTTCGCGAGCTCGCCGCCATCGGCCTCTCCGACGAGGACATCGCATCCCAACTGCGTCTGCCCTTACCGCAGCTTCAGAAAAGATTCAAGCTCGAGCTCAAGAGCGGCGCTGCCGAAGGCCGCGAGCAGGTGCTAAAGAAACTCCATACCAGCGCCCTTTCCGGCGAAAATTTGTCTGCCTTGATCTTCTGGGTAAAAGCACGCTGCGGTTGGCGCGATACCGGCACAACCCAGTCCGCCCCACAAGTCATCAGGTACCGCCCTGCCTTCGTTCAGGAAACCGAACCCTCACAATGAACACCCGCGCCGCCTTCGCGGAGATCTCGAAACTGAGCCGGAAGCGTAAGTGCCCTAGATTATCCGGTACTCGCGTACCCCACCATAAATTCCGAACACAAATACTAAGTGGCGTTGGGCTGAAGCCCGCCTTTCGCTCCTAAAACAGATTCCAGAGAAACTGGTTGTAGACTTCGTGATGGTATTGCACTTCCGGCGCTTTCACAAAGGTTCCGAGCAGGCGCGGGCAGCGGTCGGTTCGCTATGCGTCTAATGTTCGAGTCGCCGACCGTTGGCTAAGCGTGAACGTTGACTGCAGATCATTTGGCATAGGAATGCCCAGAATCGGGAAGTCTACAGGACGCTCCGAAAGGATCGAGACTTTGGGCTGATCCGCGCACTCCATGTGTCCTCGAGTCCCGATTACTAAGAAATATTATGGGGATACAAAGCGGCCGAATCGGGCCCGCATCGAGGAGCTGGCAGGTCGGTATTGCGTGGTACACTCGGTTGTGCCGACGCGGTTTGTGGCGGTGATCCCGGCTCGTTTCGCATCCTCTCGTTTTCCGGGAAAAGCTCTTGCCCCGCTCGGCGGCAAGCCAATGCTGCAGCATGTTTATGAACGTGCACAGCTTTCCCGCTATCTGACCAATGTGCTGGTGGCAACCGACGACGAGCGTATCGCCTCGGCGGTGCGAGCTTTCGGCGGGCGCGTACAAATGACCCGATCCGATCATGCGTCGGGCACCGACCGAGTGGCCGAGATCGCCTCTTCGGAGGAAGCTGCGCTGTATGTGAACATTCAGGGGGACGAACCGCTGATCGATCCCGAGGCGATCGATGCTGCGATTCTCGCCGCGCATGGAGACGAATCCGTCTCTATGTGCACTTTGAAGAAGCACATCACGGATTCAGCCGAGATTCTGAACACGAATGTGGTGAAGGTGGTTACTAATCTGGCAGGAGACGCGATTTATTTCTCCCGCTGCCCGATTCCGCACGAGCGCGACGGCCCAAGCGGTCTTCCGCTGTTCTTTAAGCACGTTGGTCTGTATGTTTACCGGCGCGATTTTCTGCTGCGATATCCCGAGTTAGTAGTAGGACCACTGGAACGGGCCGAGCAGTTGGAGCAGTTGCGCGCGCTGGAGAACGGGTATCGCATCCGGGTGGTAGATACGGAATACGAGTCGATCGGTGTGGACACGCCGGAGGATTTGCAGCGGGTGCAAGAATCATTTGGGATGGCCAAAAGCTAAGTACATCTTCATTACTGGAGGCATTGTTCCGTCGCTGTTAGCTATCTATAATGGCTTGCAGACAAGAATGGCCGGGCCCATTCGGAAAATTTCCAATGACTGTTGAAGTTGGAGAAGTTTCGTTTTCGAATAGCACAGAGATTGCGCTGATTGCGGGACCATGCGTGATCGAAAGCGAAGAGCATGTGCTGCAGATGGCGTACGCGATCCGCAACGCTGTGGGACGATTCGTTTTTAAAGCTTCCTACGACAAGGCGAACCGGACGAGCGCCGGCAGCTATCGTGGACCGGGCCTACGGGAGGGGCTGCGCATCCTTTCCGAGGTGCGGAAACTCGGCATTCCAGTGCTGACGGACATTCACGAACCGGGGCAGGCCGAACTTGCGGCGGAGGCTGCCGATATCCTGCAGATCCCGGCATTTCTTTGCCGGCAGACGGACCTGCTCGTCGCCGCCGGGCGGACAGGGCGGGCGGTCAATATCAAAAAAGGACAGTTTGTTGCTCCGGGCGATATTGCGCGGGCCGCGGAAAAGGTGGCGAGTACCGGAAACCGCAACATTCTGTTGACGGAGCGCGGTTTTTCGTTCGGCTATCACAACCTTGTGGTAGACATGCGCAGCCTGCCGATTATGGCGGCAACCGGATATCCGGTGATTTTCGATGCAACGCATAGCGTGCAGCAGCCTGGAGCGGCGGGAAACGCATCGGGCGGCGAACCGCAGTTCATCGAACCGCTGGCGCGGGCTGCGGTTGCGGTGGGCGTCGCGGGAGTTTTCGTCGAAGTTCACGACTGCCCGGAACGCGCCCTCTCCGATGGTGCGAACGCCCTGCGGCTGAATCGCCTGGAGCCGTTCTGGACACGGCTCCAGGCGATTCATGCGGCAGTAAAACTCAATGCCGGGTAGTTCAGGTCACTGCTGAACGGCCGGAGGACTTCCCGGAACCCGGAAAGTCCTCCTCCGAAACTGTGCTGCGTCAGAAGACCAACCAGCTCTGTTCAGGCGATCCCGTCTGTGAAGCGAGTATCAGCCCGGTGCCCTGCGTCGAACTGGAACCGTGGTCGACAAAGAGCCCGCTAGCTTTATTCTTCAGGAAGTAGGCCCCGTCGGAGGCCGGTACCAGGGACCATAACTGCCAATCATTGCCTGACGGCAGATCTTGTTCCAGGGGAGCACCCGGAGATGAACTGTTGGGATCCGTCAGGTAGAGCCCGCTTGAAGCGTTTGCAATGGTGTAGTATCCGTTCGCTGCCGGCGACAAAAGCCACTTTTGGTTGAGGCCGCCGTTATATCCGTACTGGATGATCTGTTGTCCCGAGGTGGACGAGAAGCCCGGGTCGTCGATGGCAAGATGATCGATTACATTCTTGAGGCTATAGGTGCCACTCGCAACCGGGGCCACTACGGGATCCCCGCCGCTTCCGGTGGACCCTCCGGCAGACGATCCTCCCGTGGTGCTACCGGTACTGCCGCCCGTGGTGCCACCCGTACTGCCGCCCGTGGTGCCACCCGTACTGCCACCGGAGCTGCCGCCTGTGCTGCCGGAGTTTGCCGGATCGAGCAAGACGAACACGCCAAATTCAGGAGATGTGTGCACGGGTACGACCGGGGCGTCGCCGACAATGCGCGCAATCGCGGTACTGGTCATCGGAATATTGATCGATCCGCCGGCATACGTCCCCTGTGCGACCGGAGGTCCGTAGAAGTCCTGGGAGTCGCGTACTTCGTAATTCTGTCCCGGCTTCAAAACCGACGAAACATCGACGCTGACTGAAGGCTTTTGGTCCCAGTTATAGACAATAATGTTGGCCCTGCCGGACTCGAATTGATTTGGCCGGACAAATATATTCACGCCCTTTGGCTTGGTAGTGAAATAGGAATTGTTGGGGTATTGAGCGGCACTAAATCCGGAAAGGCTCCCGAAAATCGTATTGCCGGTCATCGTCGGATTGCAGCCCTGCTCGAGACGAAGAGCGTTGCCGGTCTGATCGACAAAGAAATTGCCCTTGACGACAAAATCGGAGCACCCATCCGTCGAGCCGAGCCAGGCGCCGCGGCCGTCGCCCTGTTTGGGCTGGGACGAGGTTGGCGAGTCGTATGTATAGTTGTCGATCAGGGTGACGTTCGACGGCTGTACACTGCTGCCGCCAATAATAATATTGGTTGTATAACCGGTTGTTGCCGACGGCTCACCGGAATTAAAGACCACATTCCCCTCGATATCATAATTCGACATATATGCGTTTGACGAATAAATATGGAGGCCCTCGGCGAACGGATCGAATAGAATATTGTCCAAAATCGTTTTTGTACCGAGGCTGGGATTGTTTTGGGAATAGATGGCATGTCCATGCCCACGGTCGGACGCGTCCCAACCTTCGAAATAGAAAATGCTGCCGTAAATCTCAAACTCAGCGGCCTGGTTCCCGACGAATGTGTTGAAATCATCGTGAATAACCATATTGATAAGCTTGCAACGCGATCCGTCCGGCGCGCCTTCAATCCCCGGCCCGCGCTGGATGTCGGTAGGGAAGCTGCCGGTTTGCGAACTCACGCGGTTTGGATCGGTGAAGTAGATTTCAAAACCCCAAAGCCAAACATCGTGACATTGCATGGTAATGGCGCCCATCTGCGTAGCACCGGTAGCGATCACCGCATGTTCGTCCGGATACTGCCGGAAAATGATTGGCGCAGTGGGAGTTCCTGAGGTATAGCAGTTGTAGCGGCCGCTATAGGTTCCGCCCCTAAGCCAGACCGTGTCGCCGGGCTGCGCCTTTGAAAACGCTGTCTGTAAATCCCACGGGCTGCTTATACTTCCGGTGTTCGACGGGCGCCCATTCGGCGCCGTGTAAAGATTGGCCGCACTCAAGGTGACACTCAGCGCGGCAACAAGCAAAGGTGTGTTCTTCCAGTTCAAAATATTCATCTCCAAATCTCATATCGGTCATTATCAGACGTTTGAATCGTCGCTCATCTTTATAGCTCTATAAATCGCGGTAAAGGAGACAGTACCATATCCCTGGGGGCCTTGCAAGACTTTTGAAGAACTTTTTTTAATCTTCAAAGACTGCAGGGCGGCGAGGGCCCCCGTGAGGGTACCGTTCGGGTGGCCAAGCATTGCTGGGACGATCGAAAAAGATCCACTGCAATTTGCCTTCGATTGCCGCGGCGACGGCACACATTGCGCGTGGACAGCAAGGCACTTTTAGGGTTATTTCCACCGAAGTAGTTATAGCCAGTAAGGTAGATACTAGTACTTTAAAGCAACACTTACGGCAAAACTCATTTGACAATTACAGCTTAAAGGCTCCACAATGGCTCACACCGTGCCTAATATAGGCGCGAGCAGCTAGGAGGAGCCATGAAACATAAAAGCAATATTTTCTGCCTGACAATCGTTATTGGGTTTTCATTAACTAGCTCTGCATGGGCCAGTTCGATTGGCGTTAACTTTTCCGGGACGGCCAACGACGGCAGTCCAAGCATGTGCTTGCCCTGTAACTTAGCGCCCAGCGAGACCGCGGGTGTGATACCCCAGGCCAATTGGAATAATGAAGCCGGAGATTCCGGCGGGCCCGTTACGCTTGTGGACAATTCCGGCGCAAATACGACAGCACTGGTGTCGTGGAGCGCCAACAATACCTGGAGCGGCGCCACCGCGGATACGTATCCCGGAGATAACAACGCGATTATTCTGAACAATTATCTGGATGGCGGGACTTCCGGGGTGGCGGCCGAGGTTCAAATCACAAATGTGCCCTATGAGTTTTACGACTTGTACGTATATATCCAACGCGACGATTGCTGTTCGTTTTCGGATTATTCGGCCAACGGAATTACACAAAGGGTCATTAACAGCGCCTTGAGCAGCGGAGACGGCCTCAATATGGCTTCGCCCACGACCGGGGGAAGCTATGTTCTTTTTAGCGGTCTGACCGGAAACCTTGACTTATTGGCCGATCTTGACCCGTCCGACTCAAGATCGGCGATAGACGCCATTCAGCTAGTTCCGACAACCCCGGTGCCCGAGCCAAGCACCACCTGGCCGATCGCTTTGCTTGGTATCGGTTTGGCAGCCGCTTACGTTCGAAAGCGGCTGCCTAACTAGAACAGATACGACCTGCAACACACGGCTGCTCTCCCACGGCCGTCGTTCCATGGCGAGCCGCAAGTGATTGAAACCCAAGCCGCTAGCCTGCTGATCGAACGTTTCGTTATGGTCATGCCTCGCGATTGTGGCCGTGCGGAAGTCGAGGCTGGAAGTAAGCACCGAGTCAAGGCCTCTTACGTTTCCGGCCTCGGCTTGGCTGGGAAAACAACTGGCCTCTTAAAACTTGCAACTTATCACCGCGACAGGATCATACGCTCGTAATGCCGACAGTACTAATAAAGTACTAGTACCGCGGTGCCTTGACAGCATTGCTGGGCGCAGTTATTCTGACGCCATAAAGTTCTTCGCGTTCGACTAAGAGGCTTAGTGAAGGTAATAAAACGGAGGATCTCAGCGGTAGCTTTGTGCCAACTTACGATGTTTGATGGTATGCCCGTTTCCTTCCCGCGAGAGCTACAGCCTAGATATACGCAAGATGAATATATGCGAAGTTCCCGTTACGGGAGTGGAGCAGTGGTTTGCGCTGCAAGTACCTACCCGGCATGAGCGCCGAATAGCCGATGCCCTTCAAAACAAGGGGTATGAGGCTTTCGCGCCCAGCACAGTACCGGAGAAGAGGTGGCCGCTCAAGTCGCGTGAGGCTGAAATTGCCCTCTTTCCGGGTTATTTATTCAGCAAGTTTGATTCGCGATTCCGGCTCCCTATCCTGATGACCCCGCGTGTGCGGCATATCGTCGGCTGTGGGCGTATGCCAATCGCGATCGACGAGCGCGAAATCGTGGCGATTCGGAATGTTGTGCAGTCCCGATTACCGGTGGAGCCTTGCCCCTATCTGGATCAGGGAGCCCGTGTTCGGATCGTCAGGGGACCACTGACCGGGGTTGAGGGCGTGCTGTTGAAGGCAAGCTCCTCCTATCGTGTGGTGATTTCGGTATCTCTGATCCAGCAGTCAATCCGGGTTGAGGTGGATGGGGACATGCTCGCCCTCTGCCCTGAATCAGAGCAAGTGGAGCGATACAGACAGGCGGGATAACTTACTCGCCGTAACATGGCGACCTCTTTGTTTCTTGGTGTAAGCGGAAGCGTCACATGGCTGCTTCGGATGTCTGTTTTGCCGCTGTGCACAGGCAAACAAACGAAATAGAATACCTGGCCGGTTGGCGAATAGAGGCGGCCGGATCGGCGCTACGCGACTGTTCACTGATCGTCCCTACTTACAAGCGCCCGATGGAAATCGCGGCTCTCATGGAGCACCTTCTCACCCATTCTTGCGACGATGTGCCGGGAGAAGTTGTGGTGGTTGATGGATCGCCAAACGACGAGACAGAGAAAGAGATGCAGCGATGGAGTGCAACTCGCGCGCTTCCCTTCCGGCTGCAGTATGTACGTAGCAAGCCGGGCCTGACGAGGCAAAAGAACGTGGGCGTCGATATCAGTTGCGGCCAATACCTCTTTTTTTTAGATGACGACACGCGTACGCAGCCTGGATATTTTCGCGAGCTACGGACCGTTTTTGCAACCGACACGGCGGGGGAAATCGGCGCTGCCGGCGGTGCAATCACCAACGAGATGGGAAAGCGACCCACCTTTCGATGGCGTGTTCGCCTGGCGCTTCGGCTGGTCCCCTTGGCCGGGCCGATGCATTACGATGCATCCGCGATCTCGCTGCCGAAATCGCTGGCGCAACCCTTCACGGGCGTCAAAACAGTGGATATTGTCCCTGGCGGAGCCTGTTGTTTTCGCAGGGAAGTGTTTCACAAACATCGCTTTTCCAGCTTTTTTGAAGGCTATTCCAATGGAGAAGACGTAGAGATGTCGCTACGCACAGGGCGGGAGTTCAAGGTCCTTTGGTGTGGATCCGCGAGATTGACGCATCATCCCGCACCGGGCGGGCGCCCACCGGGCTTCACGCGCGGGCGAATGGATCTCCGAAATCGGCTCTTCATCAGACGGCGCTTTTTCCCGAATGCCCCTTTCCGGGCCAGCATTCGATTTTGGGCCGACGCCCTCCTCCTGATAGCGTTGGACCTGATCCTCTACGGCCGGCATCCCCGCAACACATTCTTGCTCCGGCACGCCGCCGGCTTGCTCTTTGCATCATTCGAAGGTTTTTTGTCGCCTCCCACGGCGACGGAGCCGCCGGCGTGCAGACGATATGCGTTAGCTGAAATCCTTTCAGAATCGTTGAGGAAACAGTGACCTCCCTATTTCCACTCACTCATTCATACCGGCCGGCAGCCGCCGGCATCTTCGCGGCGCGACAGCTAAAGACGAGCGAACTGGGCATCGGCTTTATCGCGGAAGTTGCATTATGCATTCTTCCGGGGCTTGTTTTCGTACGCATGGGAGCCCTCATGACGGGAGTGAAGATCTACTTTCTTGTCTTTCTCCTGTTGCTTGGATGGCACCTGCTGACGGCCAATTTTACGCGCTATTTCGGCTTGATTGTCGCTACGATTCCCGTGCTCATGCCACTGCGAAAGCTATTTCTGTTCAATACTCTCCTCGCCGTAGTGGCAGTCGGCTTAGTGGGTTGGGCTATTGTATCTCCTCGCATCATTCCGGATATTATGCGCAACAGAATACTGCTGCTGCTCATAGTCCTTACAACTTCGTACTGGTGGATTTCGTTTCTGTGTACTGGAGTGTATTTCACCAACCTTCGGATTATGGATCTTACGATCACTGCCTGCGTCATTTGCCTGCTCAGCGAAGAGCCGCAGGTTCTTGGCGCCGCTCTGACCGGTCTCGCCCTGAGCACAATCTTGATTGCTTTTGCGCTCGGCCCCTATGGAGATCGCCTGGGCATCGCGAGGCTAGGCAACTTTCAGATCGGCAATCCAATTGAGATGGGCCTGGAATCCGGGTTGATTGTTCTTCTTTCAGTCGCCGAAGGCGGACGCTGGATATACACAGGCGGAGTCAAGTGGATTCGGATTACGATCTGGTGCGGATCGCTGCTCTGCCTCTTGCTGTCCACATCGCGCGGGAGCTGGCTGACGGTGTCCTGTGCGTTGATGGTCCTTTACCTTAGCGTTCGAAAAGAACGGAAACGAATTGTTCAATATCTGGTATTGATCGGAATAGTAGCCTTTATCCTCATTTCGTCCGGGCACGGCGTCACTGTGGTGAAGTTTTTTAATAAGGCGACATCATCGGATCGAACCTTGTCACAAAAAACTACCTTGAGATCCGACCAATGGTTTACAGCCGGCAAAATACTGGAAGTGTCACCGGTTATTGGGGCTGGCCCTGGCCAGGGATACCATGCAAACGTAGAATACGGCGGCCAGCACTTTATTTTTCATTCGCTCTATCTTCAGTTTGCAGCGGAAACCGGCGTTGTGGGACTCACCCTGCTGTTTATATTCCTTGCGCGAGTGCTGGGAGAAACCCGGCGGCATCTCGCGGCCGCCGGCGAGGTAGTGCCGCTTCTAGGAGCCGTGAGCTTCATGGCTATTGGGCTTTCCGTTTCGGGGTTCGATCCATTGAGCGGCATCTACTTAGGCTTGGCGTTATTAGCCGGGCGCCGGCAGCGGGTGCATGCAACCGGCTACGCAGAAACGCACGCGTACTCCGGCCGCTACCGCTTCACGCCCCCGCCGAAGCCGTTCATCCCGTCGAAGCCGTTCATCCCGGCGGAACTTCCCGGCAGGTCCTCAGGCGCCAATCTATGAAGAGAACGACTCAAACTCTGGTCATCGTCTCGCATGTGCGTCACTATATTCACCGGGGCCAAATCTATGCTTATGGACCGTACGCAAGAGAGATCGATATCTGGGCCGATATTTTTCCCGAGGTGAAGATTGCTGCCCCCTGCCAGGAGGCGGTGCCAGCGCCTGACTGTCTTGCACTTACCAGAAGCAACATTTCAGTTATCCCCCAAAGGGAAACGGGTGGTGAAACGACAAGGGAGAAGCTGGTACAGGCGCTTCTCCTTCCAAAGCTCTGCTGGGATCTTATGAAAGCGCTGCGTCAGGCGGATGCGATTCATGTCCGATGCCCGGGGAATTTAGGCTTGCTCGGCACTCTACTCGCTCCGCTATTCTCCCGCCGGCTCATCTGCAAATACTCCAACCAGTGGAGCAGCTTCCCATCCGAGCCGCTGTCCTGGAAGTGCCAGCGGCTTATATTGAGGTCGCCTTGGTGGCGAGGCCCGGTTACCGTCTACAGCCGGCCGGCTAGCGGCAGCCGGAAGGTGGCGCCTTTTTTTACTTCGATCATGAGCTCCGCGCAACTGGCGCGGGCGCGAAAAGCTGTGGCGAGAGACAGAGGCCCGGGGGGATTGAAGCTGCTCTTTGTCGGGCGCTTGACGAAATCGAAAAATGTCGGATCTGTGCTGTCGGCCCTCGCAGAGCTGCGCAGCGAGGGGATTGAATTGGCTTGTACCGTTATTGGAGATGGTCCGGAGAGGCAAACACTAGAGAACTTTCGTTCCGCTCATTGTCTCGACGGATTGGTGGAGTTCAAAGGCGGTGTGCCATTCGAGGCGGTTCTCAATGAGCTTGAGCAAGCCCATATTCTGGTTTTGATTTCCGAGACCGAGGGCTGGCCGAAAGCGATCGCCGAAGGGATGGCTTTCGGACTCATTTGCATTGGGTCCAATAGAGGTTTGATTCCCGAGTTACTGGGCAGTGGACGGGGGATCACGGTGCCGCCTGGGGATGCGACCGCGCTGGCGAGTGTGCTGCGCCAGATCGCAAGCGCGCCGTCCGCCTATGAGCCGATGCGCGCAAAAGCAGCAACATGGGCTCAACAATTTTCGCTTGAGGGAGTTCGCGAAGCGCTGCGGGAACTCCTCGAGAGGCATTGGGCGACCAAACTGGCGCCGCGGCTGGAAGCTCCGGACGCTGTGGAGCGAGCTACTAATAGTAACCAGGTCCCGGCGGGTTTCGATTCGTTGTCTTTGCCTTAGAGGCGGATGTGGAACGCACGGGCATCATGCACGTTATCGATGGTCTCGGCAGCGGCGGCGCCGAGCGCATGGTGGTAAATCTTGTCAATGCGCTTCCACGCGATCGGTTTCGACCGCTGCTTTGTACAAGCCGATTCGACGGGCCGCTCGCGGCAAATCTGAAACCGGACGTCGTTTGGCTTCGTTTGAACCGTCGGCACCGCGTGGATGTATCGGCGATTCTCAGACTGTCCAGATTCATTACCGAGCACGAGGTCCGAATTGTTCACGCACACTCCACTTCTCTATTCCTCGCGCTTGCGGTTCGAGCCATCAATCGCCGCATTGCGGTGGTTTGGCACGACCATTATGGCCCGCCGGCGGGACTGCGCCGAAACCGCTTGGTCTACGGCCCAGCCGCAAGAAGAGCCGACGCCGTAATTACGGTGAGCGAGACTTTATCGGAATGGATCAATCGCAGCCTCGACGTGCCCAGTTGCCGGATCCGCTACATTCCGAATTTTCTTTACCGAACAGAGAGTAGCGCGCCCGTCGCAAATCTTCCCGGCGAATCGGGAGCCAGAATTGTGTGCGTTGCGAGAATGCGCCCGGAAAAAGACCTCATCACGCTCATTCGCTCGCTCCAGATCGTGACCAGAGACATACCGCGCGCTCACCTGCTGCTCATAGGCCCTCCGAGCGATAGCCACTATCAGCAGGCGTTGGAGGATGAAATTCGATGCCTCGTCCTCGGCCAGAACATCACTTGGTTGGGCGAACGCTGCGATGTCCAGGCGATTCTTCCCCAATGCGACATCGGCGTACTCAGTTCGGCGAGCGAGGGGTTTCCGGTGGTGTTGTTGGAATACGGCGCCGCACATCTTCCGGTGGTCAGCACTAATGTGGGGCAATGCGCGGAAATTCTCAATTACGGAAAGGACGGGAGACTCGTACCCCCCGCGGATCCGGCTGCTTTGGCCGAAGCTATTACTCGTCTGCTGACCTCCGAAAGAGACCGCCGGCGGTTGGGAGATCGGCTTGCTCTTCGCGTCCAAGAGCGCTATAGCGCGGAGGCTATTCTGAGCTCCATCGATAAAGTTTATGCCGAAGTCCTTCATGAGCAGTCCGCCGAGCAGCTAACATGCGCGAACAATTGACAGAATCCGCGACACGCCCGCTGAAAGTGTGGTGCCTGGCGCCGGATCAATTGGACCACATCCGGCCAATTGAACTCTGCTTCGGGAACGAGGCGCAGTTCACTTATGACTCCAAATGCGAACCGGCCGGCATGGCAGCGTCGCGCCCCGACGTCGTACTTTGCGTCAATGAATTTCCGCTGGGTATTTCGGAATGCCTGGATACCGCAAGAGCGCTCGGCATTCCCACGTTACTACTCCAGGACGGAATTCTGGAGTGGAGGTGCCAATACGAGAACCCGCTATTCGGCGCAGGTGGAGGGCCCCCGCAGCATCAGCCGGTACTCGCCGATAAGATCGCCTGCTTAGGAGAGCAGAGTGGAAGGGTTATCCGATCTTGGGGCAACGGCGGGAAGGTTGAAGTTACCGGTATGCCGCGGCTGGACCATCTGCTCTTGCGGCCACGAAGGCAATGCGGTGATGCCAGAAAGCGCGTTCTCCTAATGACTGCGAAAAACCCGGGCTTCACCGAAGCGCAGCGCGAAATTACTCTCCGCTCTTTGATCGATGTCGCAGCGGAGCTGAAAGCGCGGCCCGCCGTCGAACTTGTCTGGAGAGTCGCTCCACAGACTGCGCGGCAGTTGGGCTTAGATAATTCCTTGTCGGAATTTTCGAGCCAGGATCTGGCTACTGTTCTAGAGCAAATGGACCTGGTGATCACGACCCCAAGCACCGCAATCCTTGAGTCAATGCTGTTGGAGCGGCCAACGGCAGCGCTGGATTACCACAACGTCCCTAGATTTGTCCCGACAGCGTGGACGATCTCCGCCCGCGAGCAGATCCTGCCCGTACTGGACAATATGCTTGCGCGACCCGGAAATAGAATGGATTTCCAGCGCTTTCTGTTACGAGATTGCCTGGAATGCAATGGCCCTGCCGCGCCGCGCGTCGCCTCGCTTATCCGGAGGATGACAGCAATGGCAAACAAGAATCGCGTTTGCGGTCTGGCTCAATCTTCCGACGACAACCAGTACGAAAGTCATGACAAAGCCAACGCGGTCTATACGAGCCAGGGAGCGCCGCCCAGCTTGGCCGGTCTTTACCCGGATCAGTCCGATTTCCAGATCACCGACATCCGCGTACTTCAAACGAAACTTGCCAGACTGCGGAAACGCAATACCGAGCTCGAACGCGAGATCCAAGCGCGAACCATAATAAACGGCCTGTTCAAAATCGGCAGACAAGTTTCAAAGCATCTGAGGAAAGCTTGACCTTATGCCTAAGATTCTCGGGCTGACGACAAGCGCGTTCGATCCGGCCAGCAGGGTGCGTTTCATTCAGTTCATTCCGCATCTCAAACGTGCAGGCTGGGAGGTGGCACACCGGCCCAACGTGCCGGACCGGCAATGGTCCAGTTCCTTGCCAGGCCGCATTCCGCGCGCTCTGCACCATCGTGCCGGCAGATTGCTGATGCGATATAACCGGTGGCGCGATATCGTTCGCTCGGACTCAGCCGATGTTATCTTCGTCAATCGCGATTTGGCGGGCGACGGCCTCTTCTTTGAGAAGCGCCTGCTCAAAAGGAATACCAGGGTTGTTTTCGATTTCGATGACGCAATTTACCTGGGGCCGAACGAACCGGCCGTGCGTTGGATGTGCAAGAACGCCGCCTGGGTGACACCCGGCAACGAATACCTGGGGAAATACGCCCGTCAGCATACTGACCGTGTGACTGTCATCCCAACGGTCATCGATACCGATCTGTTCTTGCCTCAAATCACCCGTCCCCATGAGGAGAAGCTTGTGCGGGTCGGCTGGTCAGGATCCGACCAATCCATCCAGGCGACATTATTTCCGTTCCTTCCGATTCTGATGGAAGTCCAGCGAAGCACGCCGTTCGAACTCGTCATCGTTACCAATACTCGCCCACAATTACCGGTCGGCACCGACTTTCTATGGCGGTTTGTGCCGTGGAGCCCGCAACTCGAGCCTCACTTCGGCACGTATATGGATATCGGCATCATGCCGCTGCTCGATCAACCCTTTCAACGGGGAAAATGTGGCTTTAAGCTTCTGCAGTATATGGCGGCGGCCCTCCCCACGATCGCTTCGCCGGTTGGCGTCAATCGGCAAATTACAGAAAACGGCTGCACCGGCTTTTTTGCAGAAACAGAGCGCGACTGGCGCGAAGCGTTGGACAGACTTCTGACGTCATTCGAACTTCGAAGAGACATGGGCCGATCGGGCCGCCGGCGCTGCGTCCAGCTCTATTCACTGGCCACCTGGCTGCCGCGCCTTACAGCGATTTTCGAAGCGGTCGCAAACGGGTCCGGGCTGAAAAGCGCCGACCGGCTTCTGACATCGACTTATTAAGTGCCACTCCCTCGTGTTACTCCGAGTGTGTACTGAGGGTACCAAGTACCATAATGTGTGATATGGTCGGTGTCTTGCGCTCCTACATAGTACTTCCTAATAATTTTTACAGTTGACTCTCGCAGGTAGCTGTTGCACCATATAACTTCGGGTCTTGGTTTTACCAGGAAGCTTCCACAGCGATCTTCCTTGCGGTAGCTTGCAACTACTCCACTCACCCACCATAAGCCGCCGGCTAACCGACGAACTCAGAGTTTATTCGTGTCGTGCCAATGTTTTCTTTGCTGGTGTCGTATGAAACTCTTTCTGTTGTGCTGCGCTTCCCTGTTGTTAAGTCTTCCACTTCTGGCCGCACCTCCGGCCAGCCCTAGCAACCAACGTTCTACGGTTGGCGCGTTACCAGGTTATGCGCTCGGCGTAGGCGACGAGCTTTCTGTTTGGGTAGCCGAGGTAGACAGCCTTTCGGGGAAGGTCGTTACTGTCGATCGCAGCGGCAGCATCACGCTGCCTTTAATCGGCAATGTTCACGCGGCAGGGTTGACTATGCCTCAGCTTGAAACTCAGCTACGCCGGTCATTTCGCGTCTATATTGTGAATCCGGAGGTGGCTGTCAGTCTAGTCGAGACCAAGCACGATAGTGTCTCCGTCGTTGGCGCAGTTGCCCGCCCTGGTGTGTATCAACTGGCCGGGGCGCGAACCGTCCTCGACATGCTGATGGCGGCCGGCGGTATCAACGCAAGCGCTGGCCCATACGCGGAAATTCGCCGCTCGCTAGCATCCGGGCAACTTCCACTCAGCAATGCGCGCGAGGATGCAACCGGCAAATACAGTATCGCCAGGGTTAATGTCAGGGACATTATGGCACTCAAAACCTCGCAAGAAAACATAACTCTCACAGCTGGCGATGTCGTTTCGGTGAATGAGGCGCAAGTGGTATACGTCCTCGGCGATGTGAGCAAACCCGGAGCATTCCCTATAAACGACACGGAAGATATGACGGTTTTGGAGGCGCTAGCTAGGGCAGGGGGAACGCTACCGACTGCGGCTCCTAAAAGCGCCACTCTTCTCCGCCGATCTCCAGGGGAAACCAAGCCAACATTAGTCGCGGTGAACTTGAAATCGTTGCTGAAAGGGAAACATGCCGATTTGGCCTTGATGCCAAACGATGTTCTTTATGTACCTAATAGCACCAAAAAAGCCGTGACGGGGCGGGCGGTAGAAGCCGTGATTCAGACCGGGATACTAGCGCTCACATACGGCGTCATCCAATAGCATCGGAAACCCTTATGTCTGTTATCGAACAGGATTCGTTTCAGCACAAGCCAAACACTTCGGCTGTGCAGCCGCCGAGTGTCGTGACAATAGATCCTCCCTGGAACGGGCAAACTGTTGGCGCCGCTCGTCTGCTACCACCAGTTCACGAACCGATCCAGCGCAGCTTGTCGGAGTATCGCCACCTGCTGTGGCGCAAAAAGGGGTTCATTCTAACGTGTGTGCTTTCGGGCGTCCTTTTGGGCGGCATTGTAACGATTTACGAGGCACCCACGTATATCGCCAGCACGACGCTAGAGTTTCAGCCGCGGACCAACACCAGTCCGGTGCGGCAGCAAACCGTTTCTGAGGTCTACGATGAAAGCGCGATCGCGACATATGAGCACGTTCTCCAGAGCCGCTCCTTGAGAGAAAAGGTAGTCAAAAAACTTCAATCGCTACCGACGGCGCTGAGGACAGCATCTTTGCCCGCGTCTCCGAGCCTGTTACTTCAAATGCTTGCAAAGACTGGCCTGAACGGTGCGGTTGCACCGCGCCCGCCGACTTACAAATCAGCAGTGCTGCAGGCATCTAAAACGCTCACCGCCAAGGTGATTCCAGAAACCAGAATCGTCAAGATTACGTGTGAATCGGCGATTGCCACGGTTGCGGCGGCTTTTGCAAACAATGTCGTCAGCGAGTTCATGGACGAGGATTTGCAGTCGCATTGGAACTCAACCCAGAGCACGAATAAGCAGCTTAGGCAAGAACTTCAGCAACTGAAGGCAAGAATGGAGCAATCTGAAGGTAAGTTAAGCCAGTACGCTCAGAAGACCGGCATCACTTTTGCCTCTGCAAGTTCCACCTTGGTGGATGCC
Organism: Bryobacteraceae bacterium; assembly: GCA_036379475.1. GTDB lineage: Bacteria > Acidobacteriota > Terriglobia > Bryobacterales > Bryobacteraceae > Bog-105. Next base: position 16,541 of record DASVGP010000154.1, read on the forward strand.
GAGCTACAGCGAACGCAACAGGACTTGGCAGCGGCCGAAAACGACAGGGTCGCAAAGGAAGCGAGATACAAAATTGCCCTCGCGAGTTTTCCCAATTCGTTTGCATCTGTAGTTCCCGATCCAGTGTTGGACGGATACAGGACACAGATCACCGATCTTGAGCGCCAGCTTGCGAACCTGGGCTCGACGTTTACGCCGGCATATTACAAGATTAAGCAGATTCGCGCTCAAATCGTCGAGGTACAGGCCGCGGCGGCAAAAGAGCGCCAGACCATGCTCGATCGCATTAAGGACGACTACGACGAGTCGATGCGCCGGGAATCAATGCTCGCAGCCGAATACCGCCGGCATCTAGGAACCGCTACGTCGGAGAGTCAGCGCGTACTGCAATACAACATGTTGAAGAACGATTTTGACGCGAACCGCCAATTGTATGAGAGCGTTCTTCAGAGCGTGAAGGAGCTAGACATTACTTCTGCGGTGCATGCCAACAATATACGCATCATCGACGCCGCCGTGGCGGCGAGCGCTCCAGCGCGCCCCAATCCCGTGCATAACTTGGGGTTCGGTCTTTTCACCGGCCTGCTGCTCAGTGTCGGGTTCGTCTTCTGGAAGGATCACGCTAGCATGAGCGTTTGGGCGCCCGGCGAGGGGCCTACGCTTTTGAGTCTTCCCGAACTTGGGGTAATTCCTTCGTCCAAGTGCGATAAACACACTCGCTCACTCACAAAGCCGGGGATTTTCACCAGAGCCCTTGCGTTGCGTACATTCCAGCCGGCAGACGTTAACGGCGCGCTGGTTGCATGGCAGCAGCCCTCCCTCATGGCGGAATCATTTAGACGAACGGTTGCATCGATCTTGTTTTCCGCAAACGGGAGATTGCATCCCAAAGTCATCGTTGTGACCAGTCCGGGGCAGGGGGACGGCAAGAGCATGGTATCGAGCAATCTCGCGGTCGCATTCGCGGAAATCAAGCTACGAGTACTGTTGGTCGATTGCGATCTGAGAAAGCCGACACTCCATCGAGTGTTCGACGTTGCCAATACCTGGGGGATCAGCAACATTCTTGAAGAGAACACAGTGATCGATGCGCTGCCAAGCCAGGCGCTGGGCAGGGACACGGCCGTTGCCGGACTGCAATTGCTCAGTAGCGGCCCGGCGACGATTTCGGTTTCGCAGCTTATGTTCTCCGAAAGACTTGGCGGATTGCTGGCCAGATGCCGCAAGGACTTCGATGTAATCATCGTGGATACCCCTCCTTTGTTGCATGTTGCCGACGCGCGAGCGATTTCCAGATACTCCGACGGAGTAGTTTTGGTTTTGCGAGCCGGGTCCTCGAAGCTCCGCTCGGCAGTCGCAAGCATTCAGGTGCTCATGCAGGACGGCTCCCCTATCCTTGGAACAGTCCTCAACGATTGGAATCCCAGGTCCGGCGGAGGCGAGCAGTTCTACGAGCCCTACTACGAGTCCAGTAGCCGGTCGTCTGTCGTATGAGAGTTGCACTGTTTACGAATAAGTTTCCTGGACTGGTAAACAGTTTTATTTCACGAGACATCGTTTCCTTGCTAGAGGCTGGTGTCGATGTCGATCTATTTCCGGTCTATCCACCGGATCATAGTTTATGGCGCTACGTTCCGGAAAGTTATCGCAAAAGGATGCGGGAGGAAGTCCCGGTGCATCATTGTCGCGCTTTAGATGCGTTCCGCGGAGGAATGCGAGGCTTTTTCTCTTCTCCCGCGGGTGTGACCGCCATTTCGCGGAAGGTTATAGGTCATTCGCTCCGCATTGGCGCACGCCAGACTGCTAAGAGCTGCTATGCCATCAGCTATGGGGCAACTGCTTCCAGAACTGCGGCGAGCACCTTCGATCTCGTCCTTGCGTATTGGGGTAACTATTGTGCGACCAGCGCGCTAGTGTTTCAAATGCTGTCACAGCGGCATGCCCCCTTTTCTCTATTTCTACACGCGGGTATAGACCTATACCGAGATCGAATTTATCTTGCAGAAAAGCTGCGTCACGCGAAGAACATTGTCGTCGTGTGCTCGTTCAACAGAGATTTTCTGCAGGCCGCCTATCCAGAGCTATATCCGACGATCGCGAGCAAGATATACGTACACCACTTGGGCCTCGACCTCGCGGAATATGGATTTACTAGGGCAAGCCGGCCGCAGCGGATTATCGGCGTCGGCCGCTTCTGTCCGGCGAAGGGCTTCGATGTGCTTATTCGAGCAATGAGCATAGTGCGCTCACGAGGTCTTGCTGTGGAGTTGACTCTTGTTGGTGACGGCCCGTCGTTAGCTGACTATAAACGACTGGCCTCACAACTGAAAGTAACCGACTATATACGATTTGTCGGCTGGTGTTCGCCGGAGAAGGCGAAAGAAGAAATTGCCAACTCCATCGTTCTGGGTCACCCGTCGACGGGCCTTGGCGATGCAGTGCCAACCGTAATCAAGGAAGCCATGGCGCTGGGGACGCCAGTGGTTGCTTCCCAGGTCGCCGGGATTCCGGAGTTGCTCGATGGCGGCTCCTGCGGGCTCCTTGTAGTTCCAGGCGATGCTGAATCGTTAGCCAATGCGTTGCAAATGGTGATTGTTAATGAGGACCTCCGCTGGCGCCTGTCGTTGTCGGCACGCGTCCGAGCCGAAGAGTTGTTCGACATGTGGAAGAACGGGCGGCGCTTAGCGAGGCTCTTACGCGCCAATGCCGGTAGCTCTGAAAGCGCTACCGGGGCGGTGAATACGTTGGCGCCCGCCGATCACGCGAGCAGATAGAGATGCCACAAGTACAAAGCAGGAAAAGGCTTGGGCTATCCGTGGATGCCTTCTACGAGGCACTTCCCGTTTGGGCCCAGCATACAGCCGTCACGGCATACGGCCTGTATTGGTACTGGCTGCGCTTCGGCCCAGGATACCGGCGGGCGCTGAACTTCTATTTGGCCCACGAGCGCTTCACTTCAAAAGAATGGGTGTGTTGGCTGCAACAACAACTTGTGCAGCTCCTTTCCGATGCCGCAGAGCACGTTCCGTACTATCGCAACACTTGGTCCAAGCACGAGAAAGAGGCCGCACAATGCGGCGAGCTGAGCGCGCTTCCTCTACTGGACAAAGGCCCCGTCCGCGGTGATCCGACGGCTTTTTTGAGATTGGATAAGGCGCTAGTCCCTCGCTTTACTTTCCATACCAGCGGCTCGACAGGAACGCCGATTGCCACGTATTGGTCAGCAGAGGAGATGCGTAAATCCATGGCAGTTCGCGAGGCCCGCTCAACGGGGTGGGCAGGAGTGTCATTTCGCTTGGCGCGAGCCACGTTTTCCGGGCGAATGGTGGAACCTGAGGCTGAAAGTTATGGCCCTTTTTACAGGTTCAATGCAATTGAAAAGCAAGTCTACTTGTCCGCTTTTCATGTCCGGCCCGATACCGCGAAGGACTACGTTCACGCACTTCGCAGACACCAAGTGCGATGGTGTACGGGATATGCAGTTTCTTACTATTTGTTGGCTCGTTTCATATTGGAAACGGGACTGCCGCCGCTTCATCTGGATGCGGTGATTACCACGAGCGAGAAGCTGACGCCGCACATGCGCGATGTGATGAGCCAGGCGTACGGCTGCCGAATTTACGAAGAGTACGGCACCGTGGAGAATTGCCTGTTTGCAAGCGAGTGCGAAGCGGGGCGGCTCCATGTCAGTCCAGATGTCGGAATTATTGAGATTCTGCGCTCCGACGGCTCGGCGTGCGAGCCCGGCGAAATCGGAGAGGTTGTCGCAACCTCTCTGCTACGCACCCATCACATACTGATTCGTTACCGAGTCGGAGACTTAGCCTGTTGGGATTCCGAAGCGTGCCCGTGCGGCCGCGAAATGCCCGTTATTAAGGATGTGATTGGGCGGCTTGAAGACATTGTAGTGGGTCGCGATGGTAGGCGGCTTGTTCGATTCCATAGCGTCTTTACGGATCAGCCAAACGTAAAAGAAGGGCAAGTGGTTCAAAAGTCAGCCGATCACCTGGTGCTGCGTATTGTGGGAACGAGAAGCTTTTCGGAATATGACCGTCGAAGTCTTATCGCCCGGACGGAGCGCCGGATCGGACCGGGCGTAAAGGTGGAAGTGGAACAAGTAGACACGATCCCCCGCACTAACGGCGGCAAATTCAAGGCGGTGCTCTCGTTGCTTCCTCCGGAGCAGGGCGGGTCCGGCCGCTTCATAGATTCCGAAACGGGGATTGTGGAATCTGGAGTGTTCCAGAACACTGGGGGCAAGCATGACCTCTAAAGAACTGCCCTTTCGCCGCTGGCTATTTATTACCCAGTATTATCATCCGGAGGTGGGTGCGCCGCAGATTCGGCTTCGCGCCTTGGCCGAAGAGCTAACACGGCGCGGCTGCCAAGTGCATGTGTTAGCTGCGATGCCCAATTATCCGCTGGGGCGCATTTATGCTGACTATCGGGGGAAGATAGCGACCACGGAAGTTATAGACGGGTGCGTTGTGCAACGCCTGTGGCTTTATGCACGAGCAGGACGCAGCAGCGCCGCACGGCTACTCTGCTATTTCAGCTTTACCTTGATGGCAACCTTGTATGCACCGTTTATAAGGCGCAGCGACGTCGTTTTCGTGGAAGCTCAGCCAATTAGTCTGGCACTCGCCGGATTGATATGCAAGCTGTTCAGACGTATACCGTTTATCTACAACACCCCGGATCTACAGGTGGAGATCGCGGGAGAAGCACGATGGATTGGGTCGCGGACACTCCTGGCCATGGCTCAGCGTATCGAGAGCTTTTTGATGCGGCACAGTTTTTGCGTATCAACTGTTACAACCTCGTTTGCCAATCATTTTGCTACCGCTCGCACAATACCGAAGGAACGCATCTCTTTGCTGCCAAATGGCGCCGACACCAATCGCCTTCGCCCAGGAAAACCGGATCGCGAATTTGCACGAAAGCTTGGGGTAGACGGAAAGGCTGTTTTCACCTATTGCGGAACACAGGCCCATTATCACGGTCTGGAATTCATACTGGATGCCGCACAGGTGCTCCAGGACCGCAAGGATGTCGTGATTCTTATGGTGGGGAACGGCCCGGTTCGTCCTGAACTGGAACGGAGGGTTCGTTTCCAGGGCTTGTCGAACGTACTTTTCACCGAAGTCCCCTTCTCTGAAGTGGCAAGACTGATGTCTTTTACGAGAGCGGCCCTTGCGACCGTGGCCAATATGCCCGTCGCCACAAAGATGAGGCTCTCGAAAGTGGTGCCACCGCTGGCCTGCGGAGTGCCGGTCATTTACGCGGGCGACGGCGAATTCACAGAGATCCTTACGGAGCATCGGTGCGGCCTTACGGTGACGCGTTCCTCTCCGCTTAATCTCTCCACGGCTATAGCTAAGCTTGCGGACGATCCGGATCTTGCGTTGAACATGGGAATGCGTGGCCGGGAGTATGTGGAACAGAATCTCTCGTGGACGGACATTGTAGATCGCTGGCTTGACGATCTCCGGTGTATAAAATCCGGCAAGGATCTTTGGCAATATCGTGCGCAGAATGCGCAGCGGCGTGAAACTCCCGTAAGATCGTTGGCGGAAGGTTAGCATGCATGGTGCGCATATTCGCTCTCTTGGGTTTCATCGCACTTTCCCCTGTTCTGATCGTTATTGCCTGTGCGATTGCCATCGCAGACGGGCCTCCAGTGCTCTTCCGGCAAACTCGCATCGGTTTGGGCGGCAGGCCATTTGAATTGCTTAAGTTCCGATCCATGATAACGAATACGCCAGGTCCGCGCGTCACCGCAGCGACCGACAACAGAATTACACGTGTCGGGTCGGTGCTCAGGAGGTTTAAACTCGATGAACTTCCACAACTCTGGAATATCGTACGAGGCGAGATGTGCGTCATAGGCCCACGCCCTGAAGTGCCGCATTTTGTGAATTGTGCGGACCCTTTGTGGTGCACGATTCTTGCCAGCAAACCGGGGTTGACGAGTCTAGCCACGTTGACCTATCGGCATGAAGAAGAGATCGTCGCACAGTCTGACAGTCCCGAGCAGTATTACCGAGATGTGCTACTTCCAGATAAGCTACGCCTGGATGCCGGTTACTTGCGCTCGCGTACCATCATTTCCGATACGCAGCTCGTGTTTTTGACATTTCTGTCTAGCATCGCACCGGCGTTGCGCAAACCCGAAAGAATCCAGCAGATCTTTGCTTCCAAGGCATGCCGCCAATGAGTGAAGAATACATACCATTTCACAAACCTAGCATCGGACAGAGCGAGGTCGATGAGGTTGTAGAGACACTTCGTTCCGGTTGGCTTACAACTGGCCCGCGCACGGCTCAGTTCGAGCGGGAGTTCCGGGAGTATGTTCAGTCACCTTGCGCGCTTGCTGTAAACTCCTGCACCTCGGGGCTGCATCTCGCATTCGCTGCTCTGGGGGTCGGCCCCGGCGACGAGGTCATCACTACGCCACTTACGTTTTGTGCAACCGTCAACACGATTTTGCAGGTAGGCGCCACCCCCATATTGGCTGATGTCCGTAGCGACGGCAATATTGATCCGCGCTCAGTACAGGAGCGGACTACGGACCGAACCCGCGCCATCGTGCCAGTCCATTTGGCAGGACTTCCCTGTGACATGGATGCGATCTGGCGCCAGGCTCAGAGCCACGGGATGTATGTGGTTGAAGACGCAGCCCATGCCATCGGCGCAAAATATCGAGGCGTTCCGATAGGCGCCGGCGATCCAATCTCAAAGCATTTCAGCGACGCCGTGGCGTTCAGCTTTTATGCGACTAAGTGCCTGACGACCGGTGAGGGCGGAATGGTCACTACGCACGACCCGGCTCTTGCACGGAGAATGAAGACGTTGTGCCTACATGGAATTAATGCCGACGCATGGAATCGTTACGCGGAAGAAGGCTCCTGGTACTACGAGGTCACCGCATGTGGGTTCAAATACAACTTGTCGGACCTCCAAGCTGCTTTGGGCCTTCCGCAACTGCGGCGCCAAGAAACTCTGCTTGAAAAGCGGGCGTGGATTGCCAGGGCTTATACCGACGCTTTATCGGAAGTCGAGGATTTGGTCGAGCTTCCGCATGAGGAGACGGAGTCGCGACATGCGTGGCATCTATATATCATTAAGCTCAAGCTCGATGCACTTTCCGCAGGTAGAAACGAGGTCGTTCGGCGCCTGCGTGAGTTGAAGGTTGGCGCCAGCGTCCACTTTATTCCCATTCCCCTGCACCCGGCATACGCCGCGCATCCGGGACTATCGGCGGACCATTGTCCAAAAGCGATGCAATTATATCGCCGGCTGATTTCGTTGCCGATTTATCCCGATATGACGAGCGAGCAGGTTCACCGAGTCGCGGACGCTCTGAAATCTATTCTGAAATCCCTGCATAAACAGGTAGCCGTTTCTGCAATGGTTGGAAGGTAGCCCTATGTCCCGTTCCAGGAAATTGAGTAACGTTAGAAGACTCGCGGTGGTCTTGGCACATGCATCTGTGGCCGGCGTTTCTGTGCTCACGGCGTTCCTCCTGCGTTTCGACTTTGGCTTGCCGAAGACAGAGTTCGCTCATTTCCAAATAGCGCTGCTTATCGCGATTCCCATCAAGGTCCTCATATTTCAACTGACCGGGTTACAGCGCGGGTGGTGGCGATTTGCCGGTTTAGGAGATGTGTACCGCCTTACGTTCGCCAATGTGGCAGCTTCCGTATTGTTTACGTGTGCAGTATGGCTGTCTGTTGGAGCTGCGTTCCCACGATCTGTATACGCGCTCGACTTTTTGCTCTGCTTTCTCCTTACCTGCGAAATGCGCTTCGCCTCGCGCATTCTCAAAGAATTGCGAGCTGGGCTGCGGTCAGTTCCTGGCGGTAAAGGAGTCCTTATCTACGGAGCAGGAGCCGCCGGAATGACGCTAGTCCGGGAGATTCGTTCAAACCCCAGCCTGAGGCTGCACGTGCTGGGCTTTTTGGACGATGACCCGCAAAAGCGCCACGATGCGGTAATGGGCATCCGAATTCTTGGAACAGGACGCCAGGCTGCCAAAGTTGTAGCGCGGCTCCGAAGCCGCAACCGAAAGGTGAACGAGGTCATTATTGCGATCCCCTCGGCAACGGGAAAGCAAATGCGGGAAGCCGTCGCCAACTGCCGAAGCGCCGGCCTTCCCTGTAAAACGATTCCCGGATTGGGCGACATACTGACAAACAAAGTTTTGAGCGGCCAAATTCGAGAAGTCTCGATCGGCGATCTTTTAGGACGGGAATCGGTGCACCTGGAGGAAGCTGCAATTCGTAAGCATCTCGCTGGCAAGGCGGTTTTGGTTACCGGAGGAGCCGGCTCCATCGGCTCCGAGATCTGCCGCCAAATTGCGACCCTAGGCGCCCGTAAGTTGGTGATCTTTGACCAGGCGGAGAGCGATCTGTTCCGAGTGGAGCTTGAACTGAAGCGCCTTCCGTCCACCGCCGAAATCATAATTGCGCTCGGCGATATTCGTGATTATAAGCGGGTTGAGGATGTTATTGTTCGCCACTCCATTCAGCTGGTGTTCCACGCCGCGGCTTACAAACATGTACCGATGATGGAAGCCCATCTTTTTGAGGCGATTCGGAACAACGTGTTTGGCACCTGGAACGTTGTCCGAGCCGCAAACCGGCACGCGGTATCCGGGTTTGTGATGATTTCCTCAGATAAGGCGGTAAACCCAACCAGCATCATGGGCACCACCAAGCGCGTTTCGGAGCTGATCGTTTCAGCGATGTCTGGAGACCGGCCCGGTCAAACTACCTTTGTATCCGTTCGCTTTGGAAACGTGCTCGGCAGCAATGGCAGCGTAATCCCGCTGTTTCAATCCCAAATTGCCAGCGGCGGACCGGTTACGGTCACTCACCCGGACATACGGCGGTATTTCATGACAACCCGCGAGGCCGTCCAGCTCGTGTTGCAGGCTTCCACCATGGGCCATGGTTCCGAGACGTTCGTGCTGGACATGGGCGAGCCCATTCGTATCATCGATCTAGCCCGTAATATGATCCGGCTAACAGGCTTGGAGCCCGACGAGGATATAGATATTCGCATCGTCGGTTTGCGTCCAGGAGAAAAGCTATTCGAAGAGCTTGTTACGGACACGGATCGTGTACTTCCGACACGTCACGAAAAGATAAAGATCTGCCAGACCATGAAACCCAACCGGGAACGGATTGTCACTTGGCTTTCCGCTCTGGAGCGGCTCCTCGCAGAACGTGACGCAACCGCGGTAAAGATCCAC
>DASVGP010000155.1:0-7179 GCA_036379475.1 Bryobacteraceae bacterium
GGCAGCCATCGGCCTGCCTCGCTGCCTCCGTGGCTTGAATTGCAAGCCGCCTAAACTCCTCCCGCAGTTCCTCAGGTTCCTGAACCACAATCCGCCGCCCCATGCTGAGTAGCATGGCGGCAAACATATGCAGCTTGTCGCGGCCGCAGCGTAATCTAGTTCCTCCCCCATCCGCCTCCGTAGCCACTCTCCACGGCGCAAAGGTGCGTTCCGCTTCCGCGACCGGCATGTCGATCCAGACATCGATCCGGTAATCCGACTGGATGAACGGCATTCGCTCGCGCAGGTACACTCGGGCATCGAACTTGGCTGGAGGCGTGAAAGTTTCCGTGCAGATCTCAAGGCCGGAAGCGCGGTCGAGACGGAAGGTGCGAAGAGCTTCGCGCGACCGGCAATAGCCGATCAAATACCAACGCCCATCCATGTGAATCACCGCATAAGGTTCGATTTCACGAACCGATTCGGCCTCCGTATGAGATCGGTACGCAAAGCGTACCCGCCGGCGCGTACGTATGGCCGATGCGGCCCGGATGAGAGAATCGGCGGGTGTCCATGTCACCCAGGGACCGGGTTCGACCGCCACTACATCCTCCACTGTTCGAATACTCTCGCGCAGCGCATCGGGCAGTACTCGCGCCAGCTTAGCCGCTGCCCCTTCGGTAGCGGGCGCGAATGCGGACAGCCCGAGTTGCCGCAGGGCCCGCAGCCCCAGGGAAAGCGCGAACGCCTCCTCGTCGGTGAACATTAGCGGCGGGAGGCGAAAGCCGGGCCGCAGCCGGTAAAATCCTCCCACGCCCCGAACCGATTCAACCGGAATGCTCAAGTCCTGCAAACGAACGATATATCGCTGGACAGTGCGAATATCGACTTCCAGGCGCCCGGCCAGTTCTGCGCCGCTCACACGCTCGCGAGCTTGCAGAATCTCCAGTACCGTAAGCACTCGCATGATCGGGTCGTACATAAAAATTCCCGCGCTCCCCCAAATTACGACAGGCTTTGCCGGGAATCGTCCGTATGCTTGACTTGAGCCCCGAAAAAGGGCCAAGGAGAACGAGCATGACAACACAGACGGCAGAAACCAGCGTGCTAACGGCGGAGGGCCTTTTGAAGCACTGGCAGGGACATAGAAGCCTCACGCGCAGGACTATTGAAGCATTCCCCGAGGACAAACTGTTTTCATTTTCGGTGGGCGGTATGCGCCCCTTCTCGGAGATGGCCTGGGAATTTCTTCGCATGACCGTGCCGGTCGCCGAAGGCGTAGCTACCGGAAAATGGGAGGAGTTCAAACGACCCAAGCCAACCACAAAGCGCGAACTTCTGCAGTTGTGGGACGAACAGACTAAGGAACTCGACGAGAAGTTCAACCGGATTCCCCCGCATCGCTTCAGCGAAATCGATAAAGCGTTCGGGCAATGGGAAAATCCCGGATTCGGAACCATTCAATATGTGATCGACAACGAGATTCATCATCGCGGCCAAGGGTATGTGTACCTCCGTGCCCTCGGAATTGCCCCGCCGCCGTTCTGGGAACGAGACTGATTGGTGATTGGATGGCGCACGGCTTAGCCCGATATTTCATGCCGCTGACGAAAGTGGCCGTGGTAGATATCCGACCTAAGTTGCGATGACTGCACGGTGATCAGGCGCCATGCAAGCCCGAAATGCGCCAGCGACACCGCGACATTCGCTTCGCCTCCGCCGAAAGTCGCCACAAACCGCGCCGACTGCAAAATCCGCTCCGCATCCGGCGGCGCCAGCCGCAGCATCACTTCTCCGAACGCCGCTATCAATCCAGCCATCAGGGGAATTGCAAAAGATTGGCCTCTTGGTCTGCTCATCCGACGTACAATTGAAGACCTTATGGCCTTTCTCCCCAGGCGCCGCTCTGCCGTGCGCGAAACAGAACCCCCGCCGTCACGGAGCAGTCGGCCGTTCCGCTTGCTAAAGCTCAGGATTCCGTTTGCCGGCCCCGCTTCGCTGCTGTTGCTACTGCTGACCGGCAGCTTTTGCGCGTTCGCGGCGCAAGCCACTTACCCACAGGGGCGGGATTTTGGCCGGTCGGTCGTATACAGCCGGCAAGGCATTGTCGCCACGCTCCAAACTCTCGCGTCTTCGGCGGGAGCCGACATCTTACGGCAAGGCGGGAGCGCGATGGATGCCGCCATCGCGGCCAATGCTGCACTGGGCGTAACCGAGCCCATGATGAATGGCATTGGAGGCGATCTGTTCGCAATCGTCTATGAAGCCAAGACCGGCAAACTATACGGTTTGAATGCGAGCGGATGGTCGGCCAAGGGTCTTACCATCCAATATCTAAAGTCGAAGGGCATCAGCGGCAACATTCCGCAGGACATCTACGCGGTAACCGTTCCGGGCGCCGTCGCCGGCTGGGCGGCGTTGCATAAGCGCTTCGGAAAACTGCCTCTTGGACAGGACTTACAACCTGCCATCTACTATGCACAACATGGCGTCCCGGTGACAGGACTTATCGATAAAGTTTGGCAGGAGAAGGCCGCCTTCCTGCGCAAGGATCCAGGGGCTGCGCACACCTTTCTGATCGATGGGCAGGCTCCTAAACCGGGCCAGATCTTCCGCGATCCCGATCTCGCTCATTCGCTCCGGTTAATCGCAGCACACGGAAGCGATGCCTTCTACAAAGGGCCGATTGGCAAGGCGATAGTCACATTTTCGAAGCGGCAGGGCGGCGTGCTAACCGAAGCCGATTTCGCGAGCTTCCAGCCGCAATGGGTGACACCGCTTTCCACCACCTACCACGGCTGGACCGTTTATGAACTTCCGCCCAATAGCCAGGGCATCGCAGCGCTGTCCATGCTGAACATCATGGAGCAGTTCCCGCTCAAACAGTATGGTCACAACAGCGCCAAGGCTTTGCACGTCATGATTGAGGCGAAGAAACTGGCTTATGCGGATTTGCTCAAATATGTCGGCGACCCACGGTTCTCGCACATTCCCATCAAGCAGTTACTTTCGAAAGACCTCGCGCGTAAGCGAGCGGCTCTGATCGATCCGAATCGGGCACATTGCTCGGTGCTGCCGTCTGAGCTCAGTAGTAAGTTAAATTCGAGAGGTCATGACACCACTTATCTGAGTGTCATCGATCGCGACGGCAATATCGTCTCGCTGATTCAAAGTAACTACGATGCTTTCGGCACCGGTTTGGTCGCGCCCGGCACCGGGTTTGTACTGCAAAATCGGGGGCAGCTATTTTCGCTGAAGCCTGGCGGGCCGAACTCGCTCGCGCCCCATAAGCGCCCGCTGCACACGCTAATCCCGGCCTTTATGCGAAAAGGGAACACGACCATCGGATTCGGCATTATGGGCGGATTCAATCAGGCGCAAGCGCACGCGCAGTTCGTGTCCAACATCGTCGATTTCGGCATGAATATCCAGGCTGCCTTAAGCGCGCCCCGCTTCACTAAAATTACATTCGGAGGATGCGATGTATCCATTGAATCGCGGGTGCCGAAAGCTGTGCTGCAAAAATTGACCGCCAAGGGGCACCAGATCGAGGTTGTAGCTCCCTATTCCATGAAAATGGGCCGCGGCAACGCTGTCCTGCGGAAGCCCAACGGAGTAAATGCCGGCGCTTCGTCGCCGCGAGGCGATGGCGAAGCGATACCGCAGGTGCCGGATTGGACTGCGCACTGACATGCTATACGCATGAGACGAATCCTTACCGGGATGGCGATGCTGGCCGAGCTGGCCGGCTGGTTGGGTGCGGCACAAGAGCCGGGTCGGCAAATTTTCGAGCAGAACTGCTCGGTTTGCCACGGCGCGGATGCCAACGGAGGCGCGGAGGGGCCGAGTCTCATCCGCTCAGCGCTGGTGCGCCACGACGAGAAGGGCAATCTGATCGCACCGGTGATTCGCAACGGACGCGAGGGAAAAGGGATGCCTTCGTTTTCGCTTTCCGAACAACAGATCGCCGATGTGGTGATGTTTTTGCATGCCCAGGTCGAGGCCTCCGATAATACCTCTGCCCGCCTTCCGTCTAAAGATTACGCACTCAAACTACTGCTGACCGGAAACGCAGCGGCGGGCAAGAAGTATTTCTTCGGTCGCGGTGGTTGCTCCCATTGCCATTCGCCTACAGGAGACTTGGCGCACATCGCAAAGAAATATGCGCCCGTCGATCTACAAGGGCGTTTTCTTTATCCCTCGGGCGCGGCCAAGACCGCGACGGTATCGCTTGCTTCGGGGAAAACGGCCTCCGGCACACTCGTTTATTTGGATGCATTCACGGTGGCGATTCGGAAATCGAACGGCTGGTATCATTCCTGGCCGCGCGCTTCGGTGAAAGTCGAGATTTACGATCCGCTGGCCGCCCACCGGGCACTGTTACACCAATATACGCAAGCGGACATACACAACCTATTTGCGTATCTGGAGACATTGCAGTGAAAATGGCATGCTTATTCTTCGCCGCCGCCCTTTGCGCTGTGGCACAAGGCCTGAATCCGGCCGCGCTGCTGAAGCCGCCGACGAATACCTGGCCCACTTACAACGGAGATTATTCTGGCCGGCGTTATAGCACGCTTAAGCAGATCAACAGCAGCAACATTGGCTCGCTGGCGCCGGCGTGGGCGTTCCAGGAACATGCGGTGCCGCTTAAGTGCACGCCTCTGGAGGTCAACGGGATCCTCTATCTCAGCGCTCCCGATAACGTCTGGGCGGTGGATGCGCGCACAGGCCGCGAAATCTGGCATTTCAACCGCCCGTCGCAAGGTGACCATCTCGCCTCGCGCGGCGTGGCGATGTACAAAGATCGGCTTTATTTCGGCACGCCCGACGCACACTTGATCTGCCTCGATGCGCGAAGCGGGAAGGCGATATGGGATAAGCAGATCGCGGACGTCAAGTTCGGTTACTATCTTGCGCTTGCGCCGCTGGTGGTGAAAGACAAGATCATAATCGGCACCTCCGGCGATTCCTCCGACGTCCGGCATTTTCTCGAAGCGCTCAACCCCGAAACCGGCAAAATCATTTGGAGATGGTACACCACTCCCGCGCCCGGAACACCCGCCGCGCGCACCTGGCCCAACACGCAAGCGCTGCTGCACGGCGGAGGGCCCGCGTGGCTGACCGGCACTTACGATCCGGAATTGAATCTGATCTATTGGGGTACCGGCAATCCGCATCCGGTGCTCGCTGGAACGGGGCGCGCCGGCGCCAATCTTTATACCTGCACGATTGTGGCTCTGAATGCCGATACCGGCAAGCTGGTCTGGTATTACCAAACCTCACCGCACGACACGCACGATTGGGATTCGGTGGAGACGCCGGTTCTCTTCGATGCCGATTTCCATGGCAAGCCGAGAAAGCTGCTGGCGCAGGCGGCGCGCAACGGTTACTTTTTTCTGCTGGATCGCACGGACGGACAGCACCTGCTCACAGCGCCGTTTGTTCCGACGGATTGGGCGTTGAGGATCAATGCCAAAGGCCAGCCAATTCCGAATCCGAAGATGGAGCCGCAGCCGGACGGATCGGTGGTCGAAGCCGGACCCGAAGGCGCGACCAATTGGAACGCCCCCAGTTTCGATCCGCAAACCGGGCTCTTTTACGTCAACGGCCACGTGGGATACAGCGCTTTCTATCTGAGGCTCGGGCCAAATGGAGACCCGCAAGGGCATCAAGGCGGCGCGGTAACGCCTCTGGTCTCGCACGCCTTTCTGGAGGCGATCGATTACCGCACGGGGAAGATTCGCTGGAAGCGGTGCGAAGAGGACGTTTCGGGGCATCCGGGTATCCTCACCACGGCAGGACACTTACTCATTACCGCGGATGTGAGTGGGAACATTCTCGCGCTCGATCCCGCAACGGGAAAAACTCTTTGGCACCGCTATGCCGGAGGACCAATGAATAGCTCGCCCATGACTTACGTGCTGGACGGCAGGCAATATATTTTGACTGCGGTGGACCGGATGCTCTATGCCTGGGCGCTGCCTTGATGCTCTATCGTGGAGCAAATCAATAAGCCTGGATCATGCGATCCAATCGATCGACGTCGGCACACCACTTTGCAAACCGCTCCCGAAGTTTAAAATCATTCGTGTCGGTACGAGAAACCAGTAAGTCACCGAGCTGTTTCTCCTCTTTCTTGAGCATTCTCAGCCGAGAAAGAATCAGCGAGTCGAGCGCATTCTGTACACCGCGTCTTTTCATTGCAGTCCATTCTTCCGCGAGATATAGGGCAAATCGGTGGCCAAATTGTTTCAACTGTTCCCAAACCGATGAATCTGTTGAGAAAAACAGGGCGTTCGGAGAAGTCTTCTCGCGTGCTCAATCGGTGAAAATTGCCGATCAACGCGTAAAAAAGTTTCCCACTTGATCGGCTTTCAGCGGGCTTGCCCCAACAGTTCTGCAAAGCTCACTTCGTGGCCGTCGGGATCGGCAATGTGGAAGTAGCGTTCGCCCCAGGAGCCGTTATCCGGCGCCTGGGGCGTCAGCCCATGCCGGCGGAGCGTTCGGTAGTGCTCATCAACTCCGGTGACACGAAGAATCACTCGGCCCCACCGGCGCTGCTCATACTCCGAACTGGCGATCAGGTTGACGAATGCCTCGCCGGCTTTCAGGCTGCTGAAGGAAGCACTGTGGCCGCCGTAGCACAACTCGAAGCCGAGTTTCTCATAGAAGTCGACGGAGCGGCCCATATCACGGACCGCGAAGGTAATGGCGCTGATATGCTGGATTGCCATCTTCAACCAATCTCCCGATTCAGATGCGATATTCTGCGCGCGGAAAAAGACCGCACGCGACAGACTTCGGTGCCCATGAACTTCAATGTTCTCGCCGGGCAATCAGGGAACAGAGATTCGTGCCGGTTACCGCAATTCCCGAACTCGGCGTCGTCGCTCGAAAAGCATAACGGCGGATCGTAGCTTCCGCTCTTGAGTCACACGTTCTCAAATCTTTCTTTTTGCCTGTGGATTTAGTGTCTTATAGGCTCCCACCCTCCCATCCCGCACACCCGCCCCGCACACTGAACCGTGGAGCCGGCATTTTCGCCTGCCACCGTAAACCATCTGGAGACAACCATGGCAACCGCCAAACAAATCGCGGCCAATCGCCGCAACTCAGAAAAATCCACTGGCCCCAAGTCCGTCGAGACCAAGGCCAAAGTCGCGCAAAACGGCGTCAAACATGGCCTCTGCGCCAAAT
>DASVGP010000156.1:0-20651 GCA_036379475.1 Bryobacteraceae bacterium
CGCCGAGATCGGGCCAAAGCGCAGCGAGTCCATGACCGCCAGCGGCCGTGCGCCCATGGTAAAGATGTCGCGCAGAATGCCGCCCACGCCGGTGGCCGCGCCCTGGAACGGCTCGATGAAGCTCGGATGGTTATGCGATTCGATTTTGAAGGCGATCGCGACGCCGTCGCCGATATCGATGATGCCCGCGTTCTCGCCGGGTCCTTGCAGCACGTGCTTGCTCTCGGTGGGCAGCTTTTTCAGGTGAACGCGTGTGCTCTTGTAGGAGCAATGCTCGCTCCACATCACGCTGAAAATACCGAGTTCGGTGAGCGTGGGTTCGCGCCCCAGCAGGCTCAGTATTTTTTCGTATTCTTCGGGCTTGAGTTGATGCGCCGCGACCAGATCGGCCGTGATCGTGCTTGTCATTACGGAAGCGCCGAAACCGCCTGTTCGCTTACGGCGGAAACGAGCGAGCGGAGAATCACCAGGCCGTCGGTGCTGCCCATCAGCGAATCGGCGGCGCGCTCGGGATGCGGCATCATGCCCATCACGTTACGCTGTTCGTTCAAAATTCCGGCGATATTCCGCATCGATCCATTACAGTTTTCGGTGTAGCGCAGCACCACGCGGTCTTCGGCTTCGAGTTGGTCTAATGTCGGTTCATCCGCGAGGTAGCAGCCTTCGCCGTGGGCCACCGGAATCTGTAGTAATTGCCCCTTCCGGGCTGCTCTCGTGAACGGAGAGTTCGCGGTTTCGACGCGCAGCGGCGTGGTACGGCAGATGAATTTCAGCCCTTCGTTGCGCACCAGCGCGCCGGGAAGCAGGCCGGTTTCGGTCAACACCTGAAATCCGTTGCAGATGCCCAATACCGGGCCGCCGGCGCGCGCGAACCGCTCGACAGCGCCCATCACCGGAGAAAACTTCGCGATCGCGCCACAGCGCAGATAGTCGCCGTAAGAAAAACCGCCTGGTAAAACTACCGCGTCCACGTCGCCGAGCGAAGTCGATGTGTGCCAAATGAGTTCGGCGGGAACGTGCAGGTTTTCCGCGAAGGCGTACCACGCGTCGTGATCGCAATTGCTGCCGGGGAAAACGACAATACCGATTTTCATGTACAGCGGTAAAGCCCGAATTAAGCTCCGGTTGCTGCAGGAACCGCCGCTTTCTTGCGGCTGGAGCGGCGCTTTTCGGCCGGGGGCTGGCGGTCGCTCTTCTTCAAAGAAGGTAATACGATTGAGGTGACGAATTTCTTCTCGCCATGCTCGTCGAACTTAATCACAATGTAATCGTCGTTACAGGACAGTACCGAACCGAGGCCGAATTTGCCGTGTTCGACCTGGGCGCCTGTCGCAAATGCGGGTTTGCTGGCCATGGCGGGATCCTCTATAGATAATTGTAACAACTTGACTTATGGAACCGCCGACGCGAGGCGCTGGCGCCTCACTATAATATGGGGGAAGACATGGAGGAATTGAAGAAAAAACTCCAGGACGAGATCGCGGCGCTCGAATACGAACTGCGAAACGAACTGCCCAAAGAGATTTTGAAAGCGCGCGCGCTGGGAGACTTAAGCGAAAACGCCGAGTACCATGCCGCCAAGGAGCGCCAGGGCATTGTCAATGCGCGCCTGGGGCAACTGCAGGCGCGGCTGCGCGACTTTTCCATGATCGATCTTTCCAAAATCCCTCACGATCGTGTCGGACTCGGCTCGCAGGTGGTCGTTTTCGATGTGGACAAGGATGAAGAGCAGACTTATAATTTGGTGACCAGCGAAGAAGCCGATGTGGCCAAGGGGAAAATTTCGACCAGTTCGCCGATCGGCCGCGGCTTGCTGGGGAAATGTGTCGGCGATACGGTTAAAATACAAATCCCCGGCGGTATGCGCGAGATGGAGATTTTGAGCCTGCGCACCATCCACGACGGCGCAGCATCTTAGAGGAAGTGCAGCATGACCTTCACTCGCGCGATCGGCTTGGGAGCGGGAAAAATTATCCGGCGAATCGTCTGGGCGCTGGCGCTTTCGAAAATCAACCCCAACGTCCTCACCTTCCTCGGACTGGTCATCAATATTGTGGCCGCCTGCTTTCTCGCTTTTGGCCATTTTCTGATTGCAGGCCTTATCATCATTTTTGCCGGTCTGTTCGATATGGTGGACGGCCGTGTGGCGCGCGCGACGAACCAGGTCACGCGCTTCGGCGGTTTCTTCGATTCCGTCCTCGACCGCTATTCGGATCTGGGGCTTTTGGTCGGGTTGCTGGTCTACTACGGCAGCATCAACCGTCCCTCGTATGTGGTGCTCACCGCAATCGCCATGGCCGCCTGCGTGATGATCAGCTACACCCGCACGCGCGCCGAAAATCTGATTCCGGCATGCAAGGTCGGCTTTCTGGAACGACCCGAGCGTGTGGTTCTCCTGATTCTGGGCGCGCTGTTTAACCGCATGGCGCCGGTGTTGTGGCTGATCGCGGTACTGGGGAACCTGACGGTGATTCACCGCATGGTGTTCACCTATCAGGAAGCGAAACGCCTGGAAGAAGCGCAATTGCGCACGCGGGCCGCAGCGGCATCATCGGCCGGCAAATCCGCTTAATTCCTGGGCCGCCTGGATCACGGCCAGCGCCGCCACAGCCGCCGTTTCTGCCCGCAAAATTGTCGATCCGAGCGAGCATGCGGTCCAACCCGCCGCGAGCGCGCCTTCGCGCTCTCCATCTGTCCAGCCTCCCTCCGGGCCGAGTAGAAGGGCTACATGGTCGGCGGGGCTTTGGTCCCGAGGCAGCACGCGCAGAATCGGTGGCGCATCGCCTTCGTCCAGCAGCAGTTTCACTGTGGCGTTCGTCTTCAGGACCTCAGCAAAGGGTATTGGCGGCTCGATGCCCGGGAGCTGTACCCGCCGCGCCTGCTGGCTCGCTTCTTGAGCGATCTTCTCCCAGCGCGGCATACGTTTTGGAGCGGCCTTCGCCAGACCCCGCTCGCTGCGTACCGCCTCGAATGGCTGAATCACGGCGACGCCCAATTCAGTCGTTTTCTCAACGAGCCATTCAAAGCGATCGAACTTGATCAGTGCCGCAGCCAGCTTGACCTGCACGCCCGGCTCAGGCGTGCGCAGCTTTTCCAGCACGCGAAAGGAAACCAGCGACTTCCGCGCAGTCTCGATCTTTGCCAGATAGGCATCACAATTGTCGGAAATCTCGTAAACCTGCCCGGCTTCGGCGCGCAGCACGCGTACCAGATGCTCTGCATCCGCGCCCGTCAGTTCAGCAGCACCGCGCCTGATTTCAGGGACAAAGAAGCGTCGCCGGGCCATGCTTTATTCGTAGCGCAAGGCAACGTTCGGATCGATCTTCGCCGCTCTCCTCGCAGGCAGATAGCAGCCCAGCATAGCTACCGCTCCGAACAGTATCGCGACGGCGGCAAACGAAGCCGGATCGGTTGGCTTGACCTCGAAGAGAAGACCCGATAACATTCGCGTTAAAAGGAATGCGGCAATAATTCCTAAAATGAGCCCGGCAGCCACGAGGCTGCCGCCTTGCCGCAACACCAGCGCTAGTACTCTACCTCGATCTGCCCCGAGCGCCATGCGAATACCCAATTCGCTCGTCCGGCGCGTCACCATATAAGAGAGCAATCCGTAGATACCGATTGCCGAGAGCAAAAGCGCCGCGCCTGCAAACAGGCTCAGCAGAAAGGTTTGGAAGCGCTGCCGCGAAATCGTTCCGGAAATAATGTCATTCATACTGTCGAACGAGACTGGGGTATCCGGATTGATAGAGGTGATCAGCGAGCGCATGGCAGGTTCGTCGCCTACCAGTCCACGGACAACGAGGGTGACCTTTAATCTCGATCCCACATGCTGCATGTAATCAGCAAAGATCTCCGGTGTTGTTGGATGGTTTAGCCCGAATGCATGCACATTCGGGACCACGCCCACTATCGCCATGAGCCGCGGTTTCTCAGCAAAGCCGAATAAGCGGATCCGCTGCCCAATCGGGTTTGCTTCGGGAAAGAATTTTTTCACGAACGCTTGATTAACAATCGCTACCTGTTGGGGCGAGTGATCATCATGCACATTGAACTGGCGGCCTCTCAGAATCGGCAGTCCGAAAACTTGAAAGTAATTGCGAGTCACCAGGCGGTAATATGCGATCGGACGCTGGTGGGGGTCGGCGGGCAAGGGCCGGTCCTGGATCTCGAAGCGCCAATTGTTTCCGCCATCTCTCACCGGCAGCCGGTCGATAAAAGCCGCTGCTTGCACTCCCGGCAAGTGCCGGATACTGTCCAAGATTTGCCTGGATGATCTCGCGACTTCCTTACCGTTCACAGTAATCCCGTTCGCTGTGGCCCACCAGATATCGGCCGTGAGTACTCCTGACGATTTTAGGCCCGAGTTAACGTGATCAAGCTTCCAATAGCTCTTCAAGAGAAGCGCCGCTCCGGCGAGCAGGACCATGGAAAGCGCGATTTGGCCGACGACGAGCGCATTGCCCCAGCGTTTTAATTGGGGCGATACTGTGGCCTTTGCCGAACTTTGCTTGATCGCTTCGACTGCGTTTGCGCGCGAGCAGAAGATCGCCGGGAGCACTCCAAACAGCATTCCTACGGCAACCGACAATCCGGTTGTGAAAAGCAGCACGCCCCAATCGACGTGCATGTTTTCGATCCTCGGGATATTCGCGGGCGCCGAATGGCGCAGTGCCGCAGTTCCCGCAACTGCCAGCAGAAAGCCAGCCGCTCCGCCCGCCAGAGCGAGCAGAACACTTTCT
This sequence comes from Bryobacteraceae bacterium, assembly GCA_036379475.1. GTDB lineage: Bacteria > Acidobacteriota > Terriglobia > Bryobacterales > Bryobacteraceae > Bog-105. Next base: position 4,743 of record DASVGP010000156.1, read on the forward strand.
GTCAACAACTGGCGGATCAACCGGCCGCGTGAAGCTCCTAGCGCGTTCCTCAAAGCCAGCTCTTTCACGCGCGCCGTCGCACGCGAGATCTGCAGATTCGAGATATTCACACAGGCGATTAACAGAACAAGTCCTACCGCCGCAAGCAAAATCAACAGCGGCACTCGCGCCGAGCCGACAATACCGTCGTAAAGCGATACAACCCGTATCCCCTGACTGCGATCCTCGGCGTACTGTTTCCCTAATCGCGTAGCGATCACGCTCATATCGGCTTGAGCCTGCCGAATCAGCACGCCCGATTTCAAGCGCCCCACGACGTGGAACTGGTGAGCCGATCGGCCCGAGCTGTCGGCAGGAAATAGCTCTTCTGGTATCCAGGCCTGCGCGCGGAACGGAAAATCAAATCGCGGCGGCATCACGCCAATCACGGTAAATGCCAATCCGTCCATGCGGATCGTTTTGCCGATCCCTTGTGCTGCTTGCCCAAAGACTGCTTCTGATAATGCGTAGCTGAGAATCGCCGTGGGCGGGCCGCCGGGCGTCTGTTCTTTGCGAGTAAATGTCCGCCCGATCGCCGCTTGCGTCCCCATGATCTGGAAAAATCCGCGCGACACGACGGCCAATTGGATGCGCCTCGATGTGAAATCCCCTGAAAGGCTCACATGCGCGCCCTGGTAAGCCGCTAGAAATTCCATGGATCGATTCTGACTGCGCCAATCCTTGAAATCCGGCCAGGACACGAGATTGGAATGGCCGCTCTTAGTCGTCTGCCAAACCTTTACAAGACGCCCAGGATCCGGATACGGCAGCGCGCTCAGCAGGACCGTCTTCACGGCGCTAAACATCGCCGTATTCATACCGATGCCCAGCGCCAGCACGGCTATCGCGATGACGGTAAACCCCGGCGTCTTCGCCAGCATCCGGCAGCCGAAGCGGACATCCTGGATCACTTGCTCCATGCCGCTCCAGCCCCAAACCTCGCGGCTGCGCTCTTTGAGCAAAGTGGCATTCCCGAACTGCAGGCGGGCGTTCCTGCGTGCCTCTTCTTCGCCCTGGCCCTGCTCGATGAGTGTTTGCGCGATCTCGTCGATATGAGCCGCCATCTCTTCAGCCAATTGGCGATCCGCGCGGCGGCGCGCTACCCAGCGCGAGATGGCATTCATGATTCTGCCGGCCTCATCACCCGGCCGATTCCCGCGAGCAAGCGCTCAAATCCCGCGCGCTCGCGCTCCAGTTGCTTGCGTCCCGCCGCCGTCAGCTTATACTTCCGGACACGTCTGTTTTGCGCCGAGATGGTCCATTCGGCTAAGACCCAGCCCTCGCGCAACAGCCGCTGCAAGGCCGGATAAAGCGAACCCTCCTCCACTTGCAGTACGTCTTCCGATACTCGCCGGATATCCTGCGCAATCGCGTAGCCGTGCAGCGCGCCGCGGCGCAGCGTCTGCAAAATGAGCATCTCCAGCGTGCCCGGCAACAAATCGCCTCTCAATGCAATGCGCCTCCAAAGATATTCTATACCTAGATTATCTCTGCCAAGTGGAGGGCGTGCGCCAGAAATGTGCGTGCTACTGCGTGACGGGCGTTAATTCGTAATGATGCGTCTTCGGCTGCGCCGCCTCGTGAGCTTGGCCAATTAGGCCGTTTTGCTCGCGATCGAGAGCGGTCAGCAGATTGTTCACCGCGTCCTGGACGCCGGGCGTCTCATCTTTTCTCAACGCCACCTGAACAGCGCGCCAGCCGTAGAAGCGCAGATCGACCCGATGCCAGACCGAAGTCAAAACCTGGTGCGCCTGATCCATCATGGGCGTGTCGTAGCGAGCCAGGTTGATGCCGTGAGTGAGTTGGCCTTTACTGAACGTTCCGACGGGATGGCCATCGATGGAAAGCTGATAACGTGCTGCTTTCAGGCCCGAAGTTTCCAACGTTTCCTCGTCCAACGCGTGATACATCCCTGTGATCTTCGTCACCAGGGCCGCAACCGGATTAATCTCCTGGGAAGCGAGCGGCGGCAGCGGCCAGAAGATGGTATCTTCCCGCCTGAACGGATCGGGAGGAAACTGCGGCCATTTTGTGGAATGTAGCGTCATGATCGGATAAGGCAGCGCTTTGTCCGTCTGGGTCCAGGAGATGGCTCCGTTTTCACTCGATAAGTTGGTGGCTTTCGTGTTTTCCGAGCGCTTGATCGAAGAGGCTGCTGCATCGATGTGAACGCGGCTGACCAGGGCTGGCGCATTCCAGGCTTCTAAGAGCTGCTGAGCCATAACTAACTCGGTGCTCGGTCCAGGATGAACACGGCCCGGAATGATTTTCCCCGCGAGCGCCGGGTCGCTTTTCTGCGCTTCTTTCATCAGCTTGACCAAAGGGCCGTGAAAATCCACGACCTTCAGGTGATAGTGCGCACCCAGCTTGCGCACAAACGCGCTATATTGCTGCATCACGTTGTCGTAACCAGCCGGCTCGTGATTGGGATTGTGAGGATAGGAAGGACTTTGGGTGATATCGTCCCAGGGCGTCGGCTCAATCAGTACAATTTTCACTCCGGGCAGATGCGCCTGAAGCGACTCGATAATGTGCACGTATCCCTTCTTGTACGTCTCGAAAATGGCCGGGTCCATCGGCCGGTAGCTGCCGTCGTTCATGCCCAGCATGATGGTGACGATATCGGGCTTGAAGGGAAACACGTCGCGTTTGAGGCTCAGGTCCACCGGCGCGGTCCAGTTGCCGGTAACTCTCGCGCCTCCCACGGCCGAATTCCTGAACTTGACTTTCAGATCGGGAAAGCGCGTTCGGACGTAGGTCTCGATAGCGACCGGGTAATAGCGCTGTTCGGTGATGCTATCGCCGTAGAACAGCACGCGGTCGCCATTTTTCAGTTGAAAGTTCTGTGGAGCGGACAGGACGGCTGGCGGGGCCGCCAATGCCAGCACCCCAAGCATCAAGCAGCAGGAGAAAGCGTTCGTTGATTTTTTCATGTCGAAAGGAGCTAATCTATCATGCGGCGAAAAATGCAAGCACTGCGCTCGCCGCCGGGACATGGATGGCAACCACGCCGTGGTGAGAGGCAGCGTGCTCTTCGTGTACGGGTGACCAGGAGCCGTCACTCTTTACCGCCGCTCCGGCAAGAGTTACTCCGGTTTTGCTGTGCAGGCTCGGCGCGCTCAAACGCCACAAGCGGCCATGCAGGCCGGATTTGATATGTATCTGCATCCCGCGTTGCTCGTCCTTGTTGAAAATCGCAACGCGCAGACCGGAGCCCGTATGCGCGGCGTAAGCAGTGGCGTTCACGCCCTGCGCATCGAACGTAGACTTGACGATCTTGGTTCCCGCAAACTGCCCGGCCAATAACATGCCGTAATAAATCGGTCGTGCCGAAAAGCCCTTCGCCTCGCTGCCTGCAATGGGCGTGTAATAACCTTCGCCGCCGCCATGGAAATTGATTCCGGTGAATCCTGCTTGTTCGAGTTGCAGCATATAATCGCCGCCCCAGAGCGCCGAAGCGAAGGTGTCGCTCACGCCGGGCTTGCCGCCCTTGTAACAGGAATTGGTTTCGGCCATCCGATAGGGCCTTCTGCTTTCGCGGCTGGCGTGCTGAATAATCGGGATGTCCCGGTCGAGCCTCGGATTCGCATGCAGCAGCCGTTCGATGTTCATCGCCGGATTCGAGGGCGGACCTTCGGCGTAATAATGACCGGTCAGCTCGGCGATTTCGTCCTTACCCTGCTGCGCAAAATCGACAATCCAGTGAACATTGACCGCGACGTCGGGCGCCGCAAATCGAGCGTGCGGCACGGCTTTGCGTACGGCGCTCGCGAATTGCTTCCATTGCACGAAGTAATCGGAAAATTTCCAATCCGGCGGGCGCAGCCCGTTGCGGTGAAATAGATCCGGCTCATTGCCGATCTGAAATTCCAGAAGGCGGCTGCCGGCGGCCTCGCTGACCGCTTTTGCTTCGTGGGCCGCTTGCTCCGGCGTTCCCTTGCCAAGGTTCAGCCCGTAGATCAGTTGCCAATCCACAGCTTCTACAAACGTAGCGAGGTTTCGAATTGCTTCCGACGTGACGGGATAGGACCCGTGGTGCTTGCGGCCGGTGTCCGGTCCGGCGGTTCCACTCGCCGCGGACGCACCTTGCGGAGACCAGACCGTGAACTCGCTGGTATTCCCGCCGATGCGTAATACGCCGCGCGCGCCGAGCGTCCGCATGAAGGCTACCAGCCGCTTATTGGAAGGCGAAAAGAAGTCCGGGTGCGCCAGTTGCGCCGATTCGTAGCTGAGGCCGGTGAAGTTCGCCGGAACTGCTGCAACTACATGGCTGGTTTCGATTGCGAGCGAAGCCTTCACCGAAGAAGAAGTTTTCGGAAATGCTATCCCCGGCCCCGCGGCTATCGCGGCTCCGGTCCTTAGAAATGTACGTCTGGTCAACTGGACACCTCGGCTACGTTTTATCACGTACCGCGCCAGTACGATTGCCAGTGCGGAAACAGGCGGCGCCAAACATCAGATTTGCGTCTGGAGCGTTTATGTACCACCATCTAAAAAAACTCATGTACACGGTTCGAGTCGACGCACCCGATCCCAGCTTCGGCAACATGCTGCTCGAGCAGTTCGGCGGCGCCAATGGAGAACTGGCGGCCGCCATGCAATACACCATTCAGGGCATCAATTGCGACGATCCGGGACGCAAAGACATGCTCATGGATATCGGAACCGAAGAACTGAGTCACCTGGAAGTGATCGGCACGCTTGCGCGCATGCATCTGAAGCCGATGAAGAAGCAAAGAAGCGCGGCCGAAGCCGATCCTCTAATCGCCATCGTGGGCGGAGGAGGAGTTTCGCTGAACAATTCGGCGGGGAATCCCTGGACCGCCGACTATCTGAAGATCAGCGGCCAGTTGGAAGTCGATCTGCGCAGCAACATCGCCGCCGAGGCGCGCGCCAAGATCACTTATGAGAACCTGATCAACTTCGCGCAGGATAAAGGCACCATCGATGCGCTGAATTTCCTGATGACGCGCGAGATTGCCCACATGAAATCGTTTCAGTTCGCGCTGGACAGCCTGGGACGAGCGTCGTTTTCGATCGGAGACCTTCCTCCGAACCCCGAGTGGACCAACAAGTACTTCAACGACTCCACGGGGACGGGAGATTTCGGCGAAAAGGACGAACGCGGACCGTGGAACGAAGGAGACGGCTGGCAGTACATGCAGTCACCGGTACTCGAAGAGTTTAAATCGGGCGCCCGCGCCGCAAGCAGGTAACGGTCGGCACGAATATAGAGCTCCGCGGGTAGGCAGTACCATTCAAGAGTGTGAGCGAGGGGGCGCTTTGGACAGCTCGAGACCCCTCCCCCACGGTCGGGTTCTGTTGTGCCGCCGCGCAGCTTCGAAGCACAAAAACAGCCGACGCGATATAGTTGCAGAGATGCGCAACCGACGTGGTGTATCTCTTCCGATTAGCTTGCTGGTTCTGAGCGCGATTGCGGCGGCACAACCCGCAAGCGCGCTGCTCAAATCTCCCGATGGCCGGCTGGCGATCACTTTCGAGACGATTCAGAAGAAGCAGCCGGCGCCGTCCGGTCAGCTTGTCTATTCGGTCACATATAAAGGCAAGCCGCTGATCGAGCGCTCCGATCTTTCGTTGACGTTGCAGGGCTGGCCGACTCTCGGCACAGAGGTGCGTATCGTCGATCGAAAACCCTCCACGTTCGATCAAACCTACCATCTGGTCACCGGCAAGGCCAGTGAAGTTCGCAATCGCTACAATGCGCTGCGGCTCGATCTGGAAGGCGCCGGGCGGATGCACCTGAAGCTCGCGATCGAAGCACGGGCCTACAACGATGCCATCGCGTTCCGCTATGTAGTTCCTACACAGAACTCATTGCACGAGTTCCGGCTGGTTCAGGAGCACACGCATTTCCGCATCGCCAAAGACGCCATGGTATGGGCGCTGATGCTGCCGCACTTCCGCACACAGTACGAAAGCGACTACACCAAAATCAACGCGAGTGCGTTCGCGACCTCGAACGGCCTCTCGAAAGCAGTGCTGATCGGGCTTCCGCTGCTCATGCACGTGCCGGGAGTGGCGTGGATGGCGATCACGGAGGCGAATCTGCGCGGCTACAGTTCTATGTATCTTAAGAACCCGGGAGGGGGCTGGTCCAATCATGAGTTCGTCTCCGTGCTTGCTCCTGGCGACGATCCGGACGTGGTTGTAACCAGCAGCTTGCCGCATCATTCCGGCTGGCGCGTTCTGCTGGTGGGCGACAAACCGGGGACGCTAATCGCGTCGAATGTGATTACAAGCTTGAACCCTCCGTCGGCGATCAAAGACACTTCCTGGATTCATGCAGGACTGACTTCCTGGAATTGGTGGAGCGGCAGCATCGGTTCCGACGGGAAGCCGGCATTTACAACCGCGACCATGAAATACTACGTCGATTTCGCGGCGAAGTCCGGGTTCCCCTACATGCTCATCGATGCCGGATGGTCGAAGCCCGGCGACATCACCCAGATGAACGGCCGCGTGAACGTCCCGGAAGTGGTTCGCTACGCCGCCAAGAAGAACGTGAAGGTATGGATCTGGCTCACCACGCGTGAAGTGCAGGCGCAGATGGACGAGGCGTTCCCGCTTTACCACAAATGGGGCGTTGCCGGGCTGAAAATCGACTTCGTCGAGCACGACAACCAGGACGGGATCGAGTTTTATTACCGCGCGGCCGAAGAGGCGGCAAAGAATCACCTGATGCTCGATTTCCACGGCGCAACAAAGCCCACCGGCCTCGAGCGCACTTATCCCAACGTGCTTTCCTACGAAGGCGTGATGGGTATGGAATGGAACAAAGGCGGAATGCGAGACACCCCGGCGCATCGCGTGACGCTTGCGTTCACGCGGATGCTTGCCGGACCGATGGATTACACTCCCGGCGGTTTCGACAACGTCACGCGGACAAACTTTGTCGCGCGCAACATCCGCCCCATGGTGATGGGAACGCGGGCGCAACAGCTCGCGCTGTATGTCATCTTCGAAGCGCCGTTTCAAATGGTTTCCGACGCGCCGCAGGCTTACGCGAATCAGCCCGCGTTCAACTTCATCAAGCATTGCCCGGCGACGTGGGACGAAACCAAAGTCCTGAATGGCCTTCCCGGCCGCTACATCACCATGGCGCGCCGCAAGGGCAAAGACTGGTTTCTTGGCAGCATCACCGACTGGACTCCGCGAACGCTCGATGTGCCGCTCACGTTTCTCGGCAGCGGCAAGTATACAGCCGAAATTTATGCCGACGCTGTCGATGCGGATGTGCATCCGAAAGACGTAAGCATCAGCAAGCAAGTGGTCGATAGCAGCGGACACTTGAACATAAAGCTCGCGCCCGGAGGCGGCTATGCCGTGCGCTTTGTACCGGAACTATAATCAGACCGGCGCGCTCGGGCGCAGCATTTTCCCGCATCGGCGATGATTGCGCCCAGTCTCTGCTTCTCCGGGGAGGCAGGCAGTCTGCTCCAGAGCGCCTGCATTTGTACCGTGACTCCCGAAAACCCCTTCAGCAGCGTATCGTGCGCTTCGCGCGCCGTCCGCACGCGCTCCGCCAGAGCGTGGTCATAGCCGCTCTTGAGCCGCCGTGTCTTCACTCGGCAGAGAAGCACGACGATGACCACTAAGGCCGTAAGTACAGGAACACACCAAGGGAAAGTGATGCCTGACAAGGTAGATTCGACTCAAGTATAGCCGAACCAGTTGGCTTAGGAAGTGCTTGTGACCTGGGCACACTCCCATGCGTCCAATACATAGGGAGGCGAAATGCAATTACACGGAAAAGCAGGGTGGAAGGTAGGCGCTCTTCTGCTCGTTTCGGCAGTAGCTGCTTTCGGGCAAGCTTCCCAGGCAACCGCGCCACAGGCGCAATCGGGCAATCCATCGGCGCAGGCATCTCCGGCATCTCACCTGCCGGCTCGGGCCGATCCGGGGACGATCAACTATGTAGAGGGCCAGGCATCCATCGATGGCCAGCCACTTTCCTCGGAATCGGCGGGTAATGCGACGTTGAATTCGGGGCAGGTCTTGGAGACTTCCCAAAACGGGTTTGTCGAGGTCTTGCTCACCCCGGGCGCGTATTTGCGCCTTGGACACGATAGCGAAATGCGCATGCTGAATGCGGGACTTGCCGCTACCAAAGTGCAACTGCTGCACGGGAAAGCCATGCTGGAAGTCGATCATCTGATGGAAGGCACCGACCTTGCGGTAGAAATGCACGGAGCAACGACCCAGATTCTGGACAAAGGTCTGTACGCTTTCGATATGCACCAGAAAGCCGTCAAGGTGATGGACGGCAAAGTAAATGTAGCCGAAGCCAGCGGGAATCGGATTCTCCGCGGCGGACACCAAGTGCTATTGGCAAGCGCAAATCCGCTGAAGTGGCGCAACTTCAGCAAGGATGCGGTCCGGCACCAGGAGCTTTATGTGTGGAGCAAGGCGCGAAGCCGAGCTCAGATGGAAGCTAACCAATCAGCGGCGAATGAAGTCGTTGTGAACGGCGGATGGTATGGCCCGGGCTGGTACTGGGCGCCATATTGGAATTCGTACGCGTTCCTTTCGGCGTACGGATATCCCTATTATGCCTATCCGTACCGGCCGTTCGGATGGGGCTTCTATGCGCCCTATAGTTATGGCCGCTACTACACTCCGATCTACCGCGGACACCGCGGGTGGCACGGAGTACATCAGGGGTGGCATGGAGGACACCAGGAGCACGGGAACGGTGGCCACGTTTCGCAGCGCGAACTAAGCAATCGCGTCCACCAGTTGTTTAGCGGCAAAGGCAAGTAACGCGGCGGAGTTGCTCAACCATTTTTCTTCTCCAAGCGCGTTTTGCGCCGAAGGAGCGCGGTTGAGCTTCCACAGGCAAGTGCCCGGCTGGTAAACTCGAGCGCCAGGGAATAGTTCTTCTCCTGGCGCTCGTAGTGTTTTGCCAGCTCTTCAAGCGCCCGGCTCCGATACTCGTTGCGGCAGGATGCGATCTCAGTGAGCGCCGACACGGCCGCATTCGCTCTGCCGAGCTTCTTTTCGAGCCGGGCGACATCCCACAACGTACGAAAGACGATCGCATCCGGAAGTCCGGCCGAGAGCGCGCAGCGAAACAGCTCCAGCGCTTCTGTGCGCCGGCCGACGGAGAGGAGCCATCGCGCGATGCCCGCCAGGTCTTCAGCGCGACGCACGCCGGCATGCGCCAAACCTTCCCGATCCGGACTCCGAAACGCCGCCGGCACGATGGCGGTCAGGCAGGCAAGCGTCAGAATGTCCATCGCATTGTGATGGAAAAGCGGCACCAGCCGCTGGGCCTCTTGCGAATGCAGGTATTCGAAATAGACATAAGGAATCAGTTCGCCGGGCAGGTCACCTTCCCGGTGAAGACCCAACAGCCGCCGTTCGAGCTGAGTCAGGCGGCAATCCTGCAACCGCAATTTCCAAAGTCTGCGCGCGCTCGGCAGCAGATCGAAATGCGCCAGCCGGGCGAATGGCGGCTCTCGGTGTGCGAGCCGGTAGCGCTTCTCGAGCAGCGGCTGGTCGTAGCTCTTGCCGTTGTACGTGATGAGAACCTCGAATTCGCGAAGGTGATCCACGAGCGCGTCAAGCACGCTCCCTTCCTCGATGTACTCACGCACAAAAAACTGGCGCACGCGAAAGCCTTCGCGCGCGATGCGTCCCACTCCGATCAAAAACGCGTACGTACCCGAGCCGCCGATCAAACCGGTGGTTTCGGTGTCGAGAAAGGCCCAGCGCTCGCAGGGAACCGGGGGAATTTCGCCGCCGCCGGCCGCGTCGAGCAGGTCCTTGGGAAGTTCGGCTAAACCGCCAATATCGGCGCACCCATGCCGTTTGTGGGCCGGAAACAGCCGCTCGGTCTGAAAATGCTCGCCGAATTCATTCCTCACCACTTCGCCCGCGGACCATTGTTCGATGAACCAGCGCGCATTCTGCTGTTTCGGCGCGGGCCCTACGGCGTACCTGGCGGCAAATCGCTTGTCAATGTCCGCAATTTGCTGCTTCAAACACGCGAGTTCTTCCGAGCGGTTCACTTCGGAGCGGTTCGAAGGCGGCATGGGCGGCGTGCTTTTCCGATTCTAAGGCTGGCGAAGAATCCTGAGAGCTAGCGGGCTTTGAGGCAGGGCTCAAACCGTCTGCTCGCGGTCCCTTTCGGACTGATCTTGATCTTCGGAGTGAGGAGCGGAGGGCTCGTTATCTTCGGAGTCAGGAGTGGAGCGCTCGTTTTTGCGTGCGAGCCGCTTGGCCATTTTCTCCAATTGTCGCTCTTTACGTTGCTGTTCTTTCTGACGCTTCTTAAAAGTTTGCGGTCCGCGACCGGGCATGGTTTACTCCTTTATAAATTGGAAAGGCCGCCCGCCTGGCTGATTGAAGCCAGATTGCGGGCGGCCCGGAAAAGATTTGTGGCGGCTGCAGGCCGCCGAATTGGACAATTTACCAGCGCGCTCCTCGTCCACGATTGCCGCCAAAACTGGGCCGCCGGCCGCCGCCGCCGCCAGCCGGCTTCGGCCGTGCTTCGTTTACATTTAGTGTCCGACCGTGGAGTTCGGCGCCATTAAGTTGAGAAATGGCGGTTTGCGCTGCTTGCGGATCTGTCATTTCGACAAAAGCGAAGCCCCGGGCCTGGCCTGTATCGCGATCGGTAACGATATTCACGCGCTCCACAGATCCGTAGGCGGCGAATGCTGATTGAAGGTCTTCCTGAGTTGTTTGGTAGCTGAGATTTCCGACAAAAATGTTGGTCACAGTCTTAATCCTTTAAAATTTTGAGATTCATCTTTGTCGGACTGCTCTGCAACCAACCTGTAAAAGAAGGAGAAGGAAGCGGTCAGAAGGCACTCGAAGATACGGATGCGAGCAAAGATAACCCAACTATACCACACTCTGGCCGCCCCCGCGAAACTGCCGCCGGCCCCCTCACCGGCGCAGAAACAGGCCGCAAATGCTGTCCAGAACCCCTCTGGCTTCGTCGTTGTCTCCGGGAGTTCCGTTGACGAGCATGGAAAATACGATCCAGCGATGGGGCTTCACTTCCATGTATCCGCTGAGCGCATCGACATGATTGAGCGATCCCGTTTTCGCATGCACGCGCTGCGGGTTCGGAATGCCCTGAAAACGGTGTTGGAGCGTTCCATCCACTCCGCCGATGGGCAAGGTCTGCAGCCACATTTCGCGATAGGGAGACTCCCACATATAGCGGAGCAGAGCTACGATCGCGGCGGGCGTGGCCAAGTCCTCGCGCGCCAGGCCGCAGCCGTCGAAAAAGTCGACCTGCGGCGGGCTGCCGTCCAGTCCGATCTGCTGTAGAAATGTGTTCTCCGCATCCAAGCCTGCCTTTAAGGTGCCGCGTCCGCATTGGATGAAACCCACTTCCCGCAGCAGCATCTCGGCGTGCAAATTTTCGCTGACTTTGTTGGTGACTTGCAGGTCTTCCCAAAGCGGCGCCGATTCGTGCTCGGCGAGGACGATGGCCGGAGGATCGGGCTGCGGCGCTTCATTCGCATAGGTGTATTGGGAACACGCGCTGCCCCGGACGACGATGCCGCGATCGCGCAGAACCGAGATCAGCGCTTGTGCGGCGAACAGCGCCGGGTTGTCCACCGCGAAACCTTGTTCCCAGACCGGCGCGGATTTGCCGATCGTGCCCCACAGGATCAGCTCGTTCGATCCGAGCGGCCGCCGGATGTGAATGTGCGTTTGCTTGGAAGCATCGGTAACCACCTGGTTCACTACGACGAAGTGATGCACATTCGGACAGAGCGCGATAGCAGCGAGATCGCCGGGTTCGGTCGGAGTCACGCTGGCCGTGACGACATTGTCGTCGAGCGTGAGCGCGCTAATGGGCGCGCCGTATCCATATTCGGTGTCGCCCCTGGTCCAGTCGAGCGGAAAGCGATCGCCCGGATAGCGCGTCGCGACGCCGGTGACATCGCCGTCGATTGCGTGAATGTTGAGCTTCACCAGCTTATCGGCGAGTTGTTCAAGCGCGGCAAACGGATCGCCGTCCGGCGCATCGACCGAGTAAGGCAGGACGCGTCCGGACAGGTTCGGATCTCCGCCGCCGACAAGCTGCAAGTTGGGCAGCACGGTCTGGCCGGGTTTCCAAGGACCGCGCGTCGTCAGCTCGGTTTTGTATTTGTATCCGGGGCCAAGGCGGATCAGCGCCATGGCGGTCACAAACAGCTTCCGGTTCGATGCAGGCATGAACATGCGCGAGGCATCGTGTTCAGCAAGCACCCGGCCCGTCTTCAGATCTATGAACTGATATCCGATATGCGCGCGCTCCAGATCGGGCGATGCCTGGATGAGCGCCGCGATGCGCTGGGGAAGGGCCGCCGACGCGGCAGTGCCAAGGCCTGCTCCACAGGCAAGCAGGAACGAAGCCAAAACAATTTTAATCGAATTCGTTGACAGCCTCGGAAGCCAGTTTATAAAATGGAAGCATCACTGAGGAAGGAGGTGGTCCAGTCGAAATGAATTCTGGTAGTGACTGTAGCATACAATCCACGCGCGAGGTGGCCGATAGTTAATCCAGAGCCGGAAGCGTAAGCGACCGGTTTTCCTCTATCGCGCTCGTACGTTCAGGTTTCGTTCAGTGGCGAGGCCGCAGTTCCTGTGGACCGGCTGCCCATCGCGCGAAACGTAGACTAGAGTCGGCCGAAAGGCTCGAGCGAAACCCCGCTTCGGCGGGGTTTCGCATGTTAAGATCAGAGTTAATCCCCCCAAGGCCAGGTTGCTTACGCTTCCGGCTCCGTTTGAGAAAGGACTCCAAGTACATGAAAGCAGGGATTCATCCGGCCTACGAAGAGGTGAGCGTCATCTGCGCGTGCGGGTCTAAATTCCATACCCGCTCGACCCACAAGGGCGACATCCGCGTGGAAATCTGCTCAAGCTGCCACCCATTCTTTACCGGCCGGCAAAAGCTAGTCGATACGGAAGGCCGCGTCGACCGCTTCCAAAAGAAAGCGGCGAAGGCGCGCGAACTGCAAGCCCAAAAGAAGGCCAGGGCCGAAGCCAAGAAAGCAAGGCAAGTGCAATAAGAAGCAATTAGCTGTTAGCTAAGAGTTATTAGCTAACAGCTAGCAGCTATTGTGGCGTCACCAACCCCTTCCGAATGGCGAACAACACCAGTTCCGCCGTCCGGTGAATGTTCATTTTCTCCATCAGGTTGGCGCGGTGTACGGAAACCGTATTCACGCTTAAGTCGAGTAGACCGGCGATCTCCTTGTTCGATTTACCCTGCGCGATGAGTTGCAGCACCTGCTTTTCGCGCGCAGTGAGTCTGCTCAGCTCGTCGTCCTGTTCCTGTGCAATGTAGCGCAAGCCGGAGCCGATAAACCGCTTGCCTTCGGCAACGGCCCGAATGGCGCCGATCAGATCCACGTCAATAGCGCTCTTGAGCAGGTATCCCTTAGCTCCTGCATCCAGCGCATTGCGGACGTAATTGTCCTCGGCGTGCATGCTCAGCACCAGCACGTCGGTTCCGGGCAAGTGTTTGACAATCTCCTTGGTTGCCTGGACCCCGTCCAGCTCCGGCATCGAGAGATCCATCACCACCACTTGGGGCTTCAATTCATACGCCATACGAATCGCTTCCACCCCATTGCTAGCCTCGCCGATCACCTTCATGGCTTCGTCGTCTTCCAGCAAGCGCCGGAAGCCGCGGCGGACCAGACTGTGGTCGTCCGCAAGAAGAATCGTAATTTGTTCGGTGCTCACTTCTTGTTCACTCATGACTCGCTGCTCATTACCTCCTTGATGGTCTTCACTTCTTTAATGTCTTTGAAGAATGCCTCTCTGGCAGGAGGGGCCTCGTTCGCAAATTCTTCGACTGCATCGGGAGCCAGTCCGTCGGACCGCACCGGCATGGTCACCGAGACAGTAGTGCCGGAGCGCAGGGCGGAAACCACTCTCAGGCTCCCGCCGATCAACTCCGCGCGCTCTTGCATCGCAATGAATCCTAGTCCCATTCTGCGCCCGGAGTTCTGCGCCATGCCGCGGCCGAAATCCCGGATATGAATCGTCAAGGAGCCGTCCGAGAACACCAGGCTGACCTCGGCGGCGCTGGTAGCCGCATGCTTAGCGGCGTTCGTGAGCGCTTCCTGAACGATGCGGAAACAATGAATCGCCGGCTGCCCGGTGATGCGCACCGGTTCTCCCTGGACGGGAACGCTGGTGCGGATGCCGGTCTGGCGTTCGAAGACTCCGGCGTACCATTCGATGGCGTTGGCCAGGCCGTAATCGTCGATTACCGCGGGGTGCAGCATTTGCGACAGACTTCTCATCTTTTCGAGCGTGTTATGCGTGATCTCGCGCACTTCCTTTAGTTCCGTGCGCAACGGCGAATCCGGCGGAACCCCTTTGCGCTCCGCGCGGCTGAGCATCGCACTTACGGCGGTTAGGATCTGGCCGAATTCGTCGTGCAATTCGCGCGAAACCGAGCGCAGCACTTCTTCCTGAACCGAAATTAAGCGCGCGGCCAGCACCCGGCGCTGGCGCGAGAGAAATTCGATGCGCTGGAAAATCCTCCGGTTGGAATAGATCAAGTACAAGCTGATGAGGGCGATCGCCAGCATGGTGGCGGTCAGAAAGGCGTAAATGCCGCTCTCGGCGCGGCTATAGATGCGCGCCACCTTCTGGTCCGCTTTCTCCTCGGTGCCGTTATTTTCGTCGACCAACTCAGAGACCAAAGCGCTCAGGCGCATCTGTTGGGGCGAAAGCTCGGTAACCGCGAGCCGCCGTGCCGCACCTTCGTGTCCGGCGGCCGCGGCCGCGAACACATCGTCCGCGGTATGCCAGAAGGTGGCCAGCGAAGCAGCGAGCCTCTTGTGACCCCTGGCGCCCGGCGCCAAATCCGCTTCGGCGTGAATCGCGCTCTCGAGATCCGTCTGCAGTTCCGAAAACTCTCCCTTGTACGCCGCGATTCCCCGCCCGCTGTCCCCTTCCGTCATGTCGCGCAACCGCAGCCCCACGCGGTTCAAATCGTTCTCAATCTGAAACAGAAGCAGCGAATCGCGCCGGTTTAAATCAATCGTCTGCCTCTGTAGCTTGCGGAGCCCGCTCAACTGCCGCAGCGAATACGACGAGAAGACTGTTACCGCGGCCAGCGTGATCAGGAGCCCCAGCAACAGACGTAGAGTAGGCGACTTAATCATCGGATGGCATTATTCCCGCCACATTTTGACACTATATAGAATGACGGAGAACTCCCATGATTTGTTGCTGCGGGATGAAAAACCAGTAATTGAGATGTTTCGGAGAAATTCGGTCCGGGACCGGTAACCCAATTCGCCGGCGATACGTTCTTATAGTCAAACCCCGTAAGAGCGGGCGCCGCACCCAGTTCCCCCAAACAAGAGCGCCCGCACCCCTCGTCTTCCGTCTCCAGCCAGCCGCAGCAGAAGCTTCTGACGGTTTGGACACCTTCTCGCCGCATTCAAGATGATCATACCTCCATATTTTTCTTGCATTAAGATTTCGAAATGATTATACTGCCATTGATTGTATAAATTACTTGCTTCCTGCCTGCTTTGTGCGGCGCCGCTTGTGCACGCGCAAGTCACGACGCCGTCGTTTGACGGCTGTCCCGTATTTCCGGCCAACTCGGTCTGGAATACTCGAATCGACCAACTCCCGGTCAACCCGAATTCCGGCGCCTATGTCTCGGAATTAGGAGCGGGGTCGCCACTGCATCCCGATTTCTCAACGGATCCGACGGCCGTGTTTCCGATCAATGTGGTCCATGGAAACAGCACACCGGCCGCCGACGTTTATGTCAATTGGCCTTTCACCAGCGATCCGGGGCCTTATCCGATTCCTTCGAACGCAGTAGTGGAGAGCTCGTCGGACCATCACCTGATCGTATTCGACAGG
>DASVGP010000157.1:0-20353 GCA_036379475.1 Bryobacteraceae bacterium
CATCCGCAATGCGGCCAAGCGCAAAGCGGTTGATTCGATCCGTTCCTACATCCCGGAGGAGAAGGTGCCCGCGGCCTCTACGAGAGTGCAATGAGTCCGAAATCTCATCGGCGTGTACATCCGCGTGTACATCCCCAATTCCCGATTTCTGGAACCCCTGTAAACATTGGTCGGGGCGGCAAGATTCGAACTTGCGACCCCCTGCGCCCAAGGCAGGTGCGCTACCAGGCTGCGCTACGCCCCGACAAAAGAAGCTTTCTTGATTCTACGCGACAGCGTTAAGAACGGCTGTCCGCGGCGATCGCTTCCATCTCGATCCTGCAATCGCGCGGCAGCCGCGCCACTTCTACTGTCGAGCGCGCGGGCGGAGTCGCGCCGAAATACTTCGCATAGAGTTCGTTCATCTGCCCGAACTCGGCCAGATCTTTTAGAAAAACAGTGGTCTTCACTACGTCCGCAAGCGACAAGCCGGCCGCTTCGAGCACCATCTTCAGATTTTCCAGCACGCGGGCGGTTTCCGCCTGAATGCCGCCTTCAGCCAACTTGCCGGTCTGTGGGTCGAGCGCAATCTGCCCGCTTACAAAAACCATTCCGTTGGCGCGGACGGCAGGCGAATAAGGCCCGGCGGGCTTGGGCCCGCGGGCGGAGGTGATGATCTCTTTCATGGCTCTATTTTGCGCTCGCTGCGGTGCGCTGCCGTTTGAGGAATCGCTCCAAGCCTGCCGCGATGCGCAGCGGCGCGCGCGGATCGACAAACGTCGCGGTGCCAACTTCGACTGCCGTAGCTCCCGCAGCCAGAAACTCGGCCGCATCTTCGCCTGTGAAGATGCCGCCCATGCCGATTACTGGAATCTTCACGGCCGCGACCGCTTCGGCAACCAGGCGCACTGCAAGCGGCTTCACAGCGGGTCCCGAGAGGCCGCCGGAAACGCCACCCAGGCGCGGCTGCCGCGTCTGAGGATCTACGGCGAGCGATACCAGTGTATTAATGAGAGAGATCGCATCTGCGCCGAATTCTTCCGCCGTTTTTGCAAACGGCTCGATCTTCGCGACGTTGGGAGAGAGTTTGACGATCAGCGGGCGGCGTGCAATCCGCCTCACGCGCGCGATCAGATCGCTCAATAACGCGGGATCGCTCGAAAAGAACATGCCGCCGCGTTCGGTGTTCGGGCAGGAAACATTCAATTCATATCCAGCGATGCCCTCCACCGCTTCGAGCGCGCGCACCACTTCCACGTAATCTTCAGCAGCATAACCGAATACGTTGACGAAAACCGGAACCGAGTAGCGCCGCAGCAACGGAAGCTTTTTCGCGAGGAACGCCTCGACACCCACGTTCTGCAAACCGACGGAGTTCATCATGCCGCCTTCGGTGTGCCAGAGGCGTGGCGGCGGATTGCCGGCGATCGGCTCGCGCGAGAGCCCTTTGGTGACAATGCCGCCCAGAGCATTTAAATCGAGAAGCGGCGCGAATTCGATTCCGTAGCCGAACGTGCCGGAAGCGGCGAGAACCGGATTGCGCAGCACGATGCCGCAGAGCGTCGTTGCCAGCCTGTTCATCCGTGCAAAGCGGCGGCCGCTTCGCTTCGGGCAAGCAGGCGCGCGGTCTTCCGGATCAGATCCCAGGTCTCACGCACGTCCTGTTCGGTGGTCTGGAAATTGCCCACCGCGAAGCGCAACATGTATTTGCCGCCGACAATCGTGTGCGATAAAAACGCCTTGCCGGTAGCGTTGATTTCAGCGAGCAGTTGCTCATTGAAGGCGTTGCCGCCGCGATGGCGGAAGCAGACAAGCGAAAGCGTGACCGGCGCGCACAGCTCAAATTCCGGCTCCGCCTCCACAAGCTGTTTGATGACTTGCGCGAGCCGCATGGCTTCACGCAGGCGCTCCATAATGCCGCGGCGGCCGAAACTGCGCAGCACATACCACAATTTGAGCGAACGAAAACGCCGGCCAAGCTGAAAGCCGTAATCCATCAAATTCACCACGCGGTCGTCTTCGGACGTGCGCAGGTACTCGGGAATCAACGAGAAGGCGCCACGCAGAGCTTCCGGATCGCGCGTGTAGAGCACGCTGCAATCGGAAGGCACGTACAGCCACTTATGTGGATTCAGCACCAGCGAATGCGCCTGCTCGATGCCGTCCAGGATGTGGCGCATCTCGGGAAGGATTGCCGCCGAACCGCCATACGCGGCGTCTACGTGCAGCCAAACACCGTGGCGATTGGCAATTGCGGCGATTTCCCGCAGCGGATCGATCGCGGTCAGCGATGTCGTGCCCACAGTGGCCACCACCGCGCAAGGGCGCTTGCCATTCCTAAGATCGGCTGCGATCGTTTGGTCGAGCAGATCAGTCCTCATGCGGAACTCGGCATCCACCGGTATTTTGCGCACATTATTTTGGCCGAAGCCAAGGGTAATGGCCGCCTTCTCCACCGACGAATGCGCCTGCTCCGACGTGTAGACGGTAAGATCCGCGCGCATGCCTTCGGTACGGCATTCCGGCGCGACCCGCTGCCGTGCCGCGGCAAGGGCGTGCAAAACACCGGTTGAGGCCGTGTCGTAGAGGATGCCGAAAAAACTTTCAGGGAGCGCCAGCCATTGCCGCAGCCAGCCCAAAACCGTCTGTTCCAGTTCCGTTGCTGCGGGCGACGATTTCCAAACCATCCCGTTCACGTTCACCGCCGCGGCCAGAAACTCGGCCAGCACTGCGGGTGGCGGCGACGAGGAAGGGAAGTAGCCGAAAAAGCGCGGATGATTCCACAGCGTGAGCGCAGGAAAAATTTTGGCTTGGAAATCGGCAAAGATCGCTTCTATCGGTTCGCCGTCCTCCGGCGCTGCCGGTGCGAGCGCAGCCCGCACCGATCCGGGTTCGGCGGCCGACGCTACAGGATGATCGCGCACTTGCGAGAAATAAGACGCAATCCAATCGGCGTGCTCCTGTGCCCCGCGGCGAAACTCCTCCGGAGTCATGGCATGATTCACTGATTCGAACCTGTTTCTATTGCAACACGCCCACTCATCCGGTCACCGCGGCCGGCTCGTTGATCTCGGAGAGAACGGCGGGCAGCCAGGCGCGGAACCATTGCTGGAAGGCGATCAAATCGGCGGCAGCATCTTCGTCGAACGGGAGCGCGAAATATTGCAAGGGCCATTCGCGTGCGATCGCGGCTGCTCGAATGGCGGTGGTGCTGGGAAACCGGTTCACCCAGCTCACAAATTCCTGCAGCCGGGCGTCGAGCCGTTCAGCGCGTTTCCAATCCGACATTGCGAGCGCCCGGTCGATGGCAACCGGCAGTTCGGGAAAGGCCGCCGCGATGCCCGAAACCATCCCATCCGCCCCGGCCTGCCGCGCGCGCAAGAAGAGCGATTCGCTCCCTACGAGCAGGCTGAATTTCTGCCGCCCCCGCAGCTTGCGTAAGCTCTCGAATAGCGCCCAATCGCCGCTCGAATCCTTAATCCCGGCGAAGTCCTGGCTCAAGAGCAGGTTTGCCGCGAGCTCCGCATCCAGGGGATTGGTGAAGTCCGGCAAGTTGTAAAGATACACGGGAACCGCTCCGTGCAACGCCTTGCTGAATGCAGCATAAAAAGCGCCGATCTGCTCGCTGGAGTAGCGGTAAAAATACGGCGGCATCAGCAGCACACCCGCCGCGCCGGCGCCGGCCGCATGTTCCGCCAGAGCGATGGCGCCGGAAAGTGCTGAGTGCGAAACGTTCACCAGGACGGGAACCTGACTGCGTTTGATGGCCAGCGTGATGGTGCGCATACGCTCACTGGTGTCGAAATGGATGAACTGGCCAGTGGACCCGAACAGGACCACGCCATCTACGCCAGCGCGCACTACGGCGTCCATGTACTCAAGCAGGGCGCCTGCATCGCTTTCAATCGAATTCGGCCGCCGCGGTGTCACCACGGCGGCATAGATGCCGGATAAGAAAAATTCTGAGCCGCTCGTTTGCATGCGTGGGCCTAGGAAGATTCTACTTCCCGGCCTACTGCACGCTCAACGCCTCCATCGGCGAGCCGTGCCGCGCCATCGCTTCGCAGACCAGTTGACGCGGGTCGATCATGTGCTGGGGCTGGAAATGCTGGGTGGACCAGCGGCAGCCCTCGCGGAATTCGACGCCTAAAATGAAGCCAATCGAGCGGAAGATGCAATAGCGGACCACCCCCACCAGTTCGCCATCGCCATAGTGTACGCGCACATCGGTGCCCTCACTCACTCCCTGCTCGGCACAAAGGCAGAGCCCCGAGAGCGAAATATCCTCCAGATTCGCGACGCGCCTGTGTTCCCGGTTCGCCTCATCCTTCCAGATCAGCTCGACCAGGTCGGCGCATAAAAGCCTGGTATCTGTTCGCCGTTCCTGCATAGTTACCTCATCGGCTGGCCACCGCCACAAATGAATAAAGATCCGTCCCGAGCCGTACTGGTTACCATGGGAAAGCATGCGGCGGCGCCTCTCGCGTACGGACTAAGCGTTCGGCTCCCGCGATTCCGCTGCCGGCCGAAGCGCACCGAATGGACGTCCTCAGCCCTCCGCCCTCTCGATTTTCGCCGGAAACGCGCCTGGGCATCATCATCCGCGTTGCCTTCTTTATCGCCACGGTTCTGATCGGCATGGCAGTCTTCCCGCGCGCGATACTCTCGGGCTTCGGGCCGATCATCGCCTCCACCTGCGGACTGCTGGCGACCGGCCTGGTTGCGAATTGGCTCACCTTGCGCGTCTTCGACCGGCAGCCCCTGCGCGATGCCGGCCTGCCGGGCGGGCGCGCCTCGCTGCACAATTTCCTCATCGGCATCGTGTTCAGCGTGGTCACGGCCGGCCTGATGCTCGGCTTACCGCTCCTTGCCGGAGGCGGCCATTTGGTTCCCCACGCGCATGCGCACGCTCCGGTTGGCTCGGTGGCTTTTTTCTTCCTGCTGCTGCTTTGCGGCGCAGCCGGCGAAGAGACCATCTTTCGCGGCTACGCCTTCCAGTTCTTAGTAGATAAGATCGGCCCTTTCGCCACCGTGCTGCCGGTCGCGGTCATTTTCGGCTTCGCGCACTCCTCCAACCCGCACGCCTCCGTGCTCGGCATCGTCAATACCGTCATCTGGGGCTTTGTGCTCGGTTACGCATTTCTGCGCAGCCACGATCTCTGGTTCCCCATCGGCCTGCATTACGGCTGGAATTTCGCTTTGCCGCTGTTTGGAACCACCCTCAGCGGGCTTACAATTGACGTAACGAGGTACAGCTACCGATGGGATCTATCGCCATTGTGGAGCGGCGGCGCGTATGGTCCGGAAGGTGGAGTGCTGACGACCATCTTCGCGATTGCGCTGGGTTTTGCCCTCAGCCGCGCCCCCGTAGCGCCGCAGCGCGCCGCCGTCGCCAAAAGCCTCAACGATGTCTTCAGCGATCTTTAAGCTGCGCCGTTTTCGCGCTGCTTTTGTGCGGCTTCTGCTTCCCGCTCCGCGCCGGCAAGCTGAGCATCGACAACCGCCTCGCGATCGAGCGCAGCTTGACCGCCGAATACGCCACCCTGAAAGTTGTCCTCCCGCAGGCGAAAAGAGCCCTGGTGATTCATCCCGACGGCAGCTTCGACCAACAAGCCTGGGCAGACAAAGTGATCGACAACGGCCCGTGCGCGCACGTGGGCGACGAAGTGCAGATCACGCGCGTCCTCTTCAAGCCCAAGAAGATCGTCTTCGAGATCAACGGCGGCACTCATCACGGTCATTGGTACGACCACGTCGAGGTCGGCATGGGCGGCGCCATGTCGCCGGTTTCTACCGATCAGAACGGCGGCCGGCCTCAGGGTTCGCGTGTGGCTTTAGTATTTCCGCACGGTGTGCCGCCGCTTAAGTCCGCCGAGATTCGCCACATGCTCTCGGGCGTTTTCGATTTTTCCAAACATAGCGCCTCCGAGCTCTACTTCGATCGCCTTCCTGCGCCGGTCCAAAAAGCCATTAAGGAAAAGCGCGCCATCAAGGGCATGAACCACGACGAGGTAGTGATGGCCCTCGGCAAACCCCAAGACAAGAGCCGTCAGACCAACAGCAAGGGCGACGAGATCGAAAGCTGGGTCTACGGCACGCCGCCGGGCAAGCTGGTTTTTGTCACCTTCGACGAAGGCAAAGTCACCCAGGTCAAAGAGAGCTATGCCTATCTCGGCGGCCGCACCTCGCCCCCCTTGCCGCCGGTGATCCGATAGACTCGTGGGAAGGCTTTCAGCCTGCGGCGGCCTCTCAGGCCCGCCTCCCGCAGTTCCGTCTCTGTTGCGAAGGCGATTCGGGTTACCTGCGCTTCCCGGCGCCTGCGAAAAACCTCCTCCGTACAATAAAGATATATGTCGATAAAAGTAGGTATTAACGGCTTCGGCCGCATCGGGCGAAATGTGGTCCGCGCCGGGCTGAATCATCCCAATATTGAATTTGTCGCGGCCAACGACCTGACCAACACGGAAACGCTGGCGCATTTGCTTAAGTACGATTCCATCCTCGGCCACCTGAAGGACGACATCAAGGCCAATGGCGATTCGATCCGGATCGGCGGCAAGAAACTCAAGATTTTCGCCATCAAAGATCCGGCGGAGATCGACTGGCCGGGCCTGGGCGTGCAGGTGGTAGTCGAATCTACCGGCCGTTTCACCGACGCTAAGGAAGCGGCCAAGCACTTACGCGGTTCGGTGAAGAAAGTCATTATCTCCGCGCCGGCCAAGAACGAGGACGTTACCGTGGTGCTGGGCGTTAACGGCGAGATGTACGATCCCGCTAAGCACAACGTGGTTTCGAATGCTTCCTGCACAACCAATTGTCTTGCTCCCGTAGTGAAGGTTTTGAACGATACCTTCGGCATCGAGAAGGGATCCATGACCACGGTGCACAGCTACACCAACGATCAGAACGTGCTCGATTTCCCGCACAAGGATTTGCGGCGTGCGCGCGCGGCAGCTCTGAACATGATTCCCACCACCACCGGGGCGGCGAAAGCCATCGGCTTGGTACTTCCGGAGCTCAAGGGCAAGCTGGACGGCTATTCGATGCGCGTGCCCACGCCTAATGTTTCCGTGGTCGATCTGGTCGCCGTGCTCAAGAAAAATGCCTCGACCGAAGCCGTGAACGGCGCATTGAAGCAAGCCGCCGAAGGGCCGCTAAAGGGCATTTTGGGGTACACTACCGATCCTGTGGTTTCGAGCGACCTGCTGCACAACCCCAACAGTGCCATTGTGGATGCCGGCTTGACCAAGGTGATGGATGGCAACCTCGTCAAAGTCGTCGCCTGGTACGACAACGAATGGGGCTATTCGAACCGCATCGTCGATCTGATCGAATTCGTCGCCCAAAAAGGCCTTTAACGAAACTGAGCCACGAATCGTGTCCATTCGTGGCTCCCTCGTTTTTCTCCTATTGATTTTCTGTAGGTCTTGAGCTATCATTCCTACAGGAATTCGATAGGAATGCCCCAAGCGCGAACCGAACTGCTGCGAGGAACCCTTGATCTGCTAATCTTGAGAGCGCTCACGCTCAATCGCGATCACGGCGTAGGCATCGCTCGAAGAATCCAGCAGATCACGAAGGGAACATTCGAGGTCAAACCGGGCTCGCTCTTTCCCGCCCTGCACCGTTTGGAGCAGAAAGGATGGCTAGCTTCCGAGTGGGGCGAGTCGGAAAATCTGCGGCGCGCAAAGTATTACAAACTCACCAAAGCCGGCAGAAAGCAGATCGAAGCCGAGATGGCGAATTGGAAGCGTGTTTCTGCCGCGATTAATTGGGCGATTGAGGCCACATCCGAGGGATAGGTTGTGCCAAACCTCAAGCTCCTGTTACGCAGCCTTTTCCGCAAGAGCCGGGTGGAACAGGACCTGGACGCCGAACTTCACTTCTATCTGGAAACCCAAATTCAGCAAAAGATGGATGCCGGCATCGATGAACCGGAAGCACGCCGGGCTGCGCGGATCGAACTGGGGAGCCTTGAATCCGTGAAAGACGCGGTCAGGGATGTCCGAATGGGGGCAGGGATGGAACGAATTTGGCAGGATATTCGCTATGCGGTTCGCGGCCTTCTCAATAAGCCGGGTTACACAGTAGTCGCGGTATTGGTTTTGGCGCTGGGTATTGGAGCCAACAGCGCGGTCTTCAGCCTGGTAAACGCCTTCTTACTAAAGCCCCTGGAGGTGGCTAATTCCAGCCAGGTGGTCGGCCTTTATAGCCGCGACACAAAGCACCCCGGCAGGTATCGCGCGTTCTCGTATCCAAACTATGTCGAGATTCGCGACCACAACCCGGTTTTCTCCAGCCTGATGGCCCAACAGCTTTCTCTGGTTGGCGTGCAAAAGGGTAACCGCACGCGGCGAATCTTCGCGGACATCGTTTCTTCCAATTACTTTTCAACTTTGGGCGTTCCACTCCTCGAAGGCCGCTCCTTTCGCGCCGAGGAAGAAAAACCAGGCGCGGAGTTAACGGTCATTGAATCCTATCCGTTCTGGAAGCGAACGGGCGGCGACCCGCGGATACTCGGCAGGAAACTGCGCATCAACGGCCATCTTTTTACGGTGATCGGCATCGCGCCCAAAGGCTTCACCGGAACGACGGCGCTGATGAGCCCGGAGACCTTTCTGCCCTTAGGTGCCTTCAACCTGGTGACGAACGATTTCGAAAGCAAGCCGCTTTCGGCGCGCGATAACAATGCTCTGATCCTAATCGGCCGCCTGAAGCCGGGCATCACTCAGGAGGAGGCCAACGCTAGCCTTTCCGTCGTCGCGTCACGGATGGCAAAGGAATTTCCAGCCGCAAATAAAGACCAACAGTTATTTGTCCATTCGTTATCGCGTTTCAATATTTCGACAGATCCAACCAACAATAGCGGAATGTACATGCCGGCCATTCTGCTGATGTCGCTGGCCGGTGTCGTGCTTCTGATCGCTTGTTTGAATCTGGCGAATATGATGATGGCCAGCGGCGCCGCAAGGCGCAAGGAGATTGCCATCCGGCTCGCAATCGGTGGCAGCCGGCGGCGCATTGCACAGCAACTGGTCACCGAAGGATTCGTCCTGGCGATGGTTGGCGGTGCGGCGGGGCTCTTTGCTGCCTCCTGGAGCGCGAAGCTTCTCATGGCGGCAATGGCTCGCGTGCTTCCCTTTGGTTTCGTCTACAGTTCGACTCCCGATGTGCGGGTTCTTGCGGGCACGCTGGCATTTTGCGTAGCGAGCACCGTCGTTTTTGCATTATTCCCAGCCTGGAAACTCTCCAAACCGAACACTTGGCTGGACCTGAAGGCAACTCCTGGTCGCGATGTTAACGGCTGCAACCGGCGAGTTTTTCTCGCGCGGCAATGTGCTGGTAATCGCACAACTCTCGCTATCGCTCATGATGCTGGCCGCAGCAGGTCTATTCGTCCGCAGCGCCTTGCGCGTCGTCAATATCCAGCCTGGGTTTTCGATGCAAAACGAAGTGCTCGCCGAAGTGGATGCAAGTCTGGTTAACTATGACGAGCCGCACACACGCCTGCTCTACCGGACGCTCAGGCAGCGTCTGAGGCGGATTTCCGGCGTTCAGTCGGTAGCGATGGCAGCAACGGTACCGTTCGGAACGACGCATATGGCGAGGGAGATTGCCCCGTCCGACGCCGCGGCTTCCAAGAAGCGTCCACCGTTATTTGCCAGGTTCAACATCGTGACAGCGGATTATTTTCGGACGCTCCGTATCCCGCTGCTTCGTGGCCGCCCATTTACCGCGGCCGAAGATATCCCGGCATCGAAAAGTCACGTCGCGATTCTCGACAGAGCCGCCGCAGAAAAATTATGGCCCCAGGGTGGCGCGTTGGGCAAATACATCCGTATGTACGGACATAACGGCCAGTCGGAAATCTGCCAGGTGGTCGGCGTCGCAGGCAATGTGCGCGAACGTATTTTTGCCGGCAAAGTAAAGCCTCACGTCTACATTCCGTTCGGGCAGCAGTATCAGGCAGATATGCAGATTCATGTAAAGGCTACGAACAGCGGACCGCGGATGCTGAAGACGATTGGGCACGTGATTCGCGCCACCGACAAACGCCTGCCGCTGCTCACATTGACAACTATGCGCCAACATCTCGACTCCAGCTTCGGGTTTTGGGTGGTGCGTACCGGCGCCTACCTGCTGGAGATCTTCGGCGCGGTGGCATTGTTTCTCGCAGTGATTGGACTTTACGCCGTCAACGCGTACACCGTTGCGCGGCGGACCCGCGAAATCGGAATCCGAATGGCCTTGGGCGCCGATCCTTCTTCGGCAATGCGTTTGATCCTCGGGCAGGGGCTTCGAGTGATCGCAGCCGGGGTTGCGATTGGACTGCTGCTGTCGGTCGGCATCGACCGCGTGCTCGCCGGCCTTCTGTACCAGACGCCCAGCGTCGACCCACTGGTCCTGCTGATTGCGGCGCTAGTGCTTGCGCTAGTGGCTCTGTTTGCCTGTTATCTGCCGGCCCGCAGGGCTTCACGCGTGGACCCAATGGTCGCTCTGCGTTACGAGTGAGCCTTCTCCAACCGGCGCTGGGTGCTAGAATCCGTAGGTAATGCTGCAGGACTTAGCTCTTGCGCTGCGGCTCCAAGCGCTCGATCGTAAGATTGCCGGTCTCGAGAACGAGATCGCGACCCTCCCCAGACACATCGCCGAGATCGAAAAACGGCTCGAATCGCACACCCGCCGGCTGGAGATCGACCGCGCCGCGTTGAAGGGAAATCAGCACGACCGGAAGCGCCTCGAAAGCGATATCCAATTGCACGAGCAGAAGATCTCGAAATTGAAAGATCAGATGCTCCAGGCCAAAACCAACGAGCAGTATCGGGCCTTTCAAAACGAAATTTCTTACATCGAGGCCGAGATTCGCAAAGCGGAAGATCGCATTCTTGATCTGATGGAGCAATCCGAGCCGCTGGAGAAAAACGTCAAAGCCGCCGAAGCCGCCTTAAAAGCGGAGCAACAGCAGGTGGAGTCGGAAAAGAAGCGGGCGCGCGAGCGCACCGCGGCGGACCAGAAGGAATTAGCGGGGCAGCGCGAAGAGCGCAAAGCGGCGGCCGCCGGGATGCCGCCGCCTTTTTACAAAGAATACGAGCGCGTGCGCAAGAAAACCAGGAACACGCCCATCGCCGACGCGACCGAGGGCCGCTGCAGCGCTTGCCAGATCACGCTCCGGCCTCAGTTCTTTCAGGACCTCCGGCGCGGCGATCGGGTCATGTTCTGCGAAAGCTGCGGCCGCATCCTGACCTACAATCCCGTGATCGACGTGGCCAGCGATGTCTCCGCCTCGCAGCAGACCGCATAAACAGGCCCGCCCACCGGGTTTGATATTCTCTCGGTTTTGACCGTGCGCAACGCCGGTCTGGAGGTATTTATGAAGGTCTTCGAGAGTTCCGATATCCGGAACCTGGCTTTGATCGGGCACGCGCATTGCGGCAAAACATCGCTCGCATCGGCTCTTCTCTACGCGGCCGGGGCGACAGACCGCCACCTCCAGCCTGACGAAGGCAACAGCATTACCGACTTTGATGATGAAGAGATTGCGCGCAAGCTGACCATCTCCTCCGCCATTGCGGCATTCTCCTGGCAGAAGGCGAAAATCAATCTGATCGATACGCCCGGGTTCAATATTTTTTTGCCCGATACCAAATCCGCGCTCATCGCGGCCGATGCCTGCGTCACCGTGCTCGACGGCGTGGCCGGCGTGGAAGTGTCTACCGAGAAAGTCTGTAAATTCGCGGCGGGTTTCGGAATCCCGAATGTCTTCTTTGTAAACAAACTCGACCGCGACCGCGCCTCTTTCCAACGAACCGCGGAAAGCGTCCGTGAAGTATTCGGCCGCGCCGCCGTTCCGGTTCAACTGCCGATCGGCTCCGAAAAGGATTTTCAAGGTGTGGTGGATCTGATTCGGATGCGCGCGTATGCGGGCTCGGCCGAGGGCGATATTCCCGCCGGGCTTCAAGAAGAAGCGGGCCAGGCGCACGAGGCCTTGGTGGAGATGATAGCCGAGGGCAACGACGAACTGATGGAAGAGTTCTTCAATACCGGAACGCTGCCGGTCGAGCACTTGGTTTCGGGGCTCCAGACCGCTGTGCGCGAGCGGCGCATCTTTCCGATTCTTTGCGGCTCTGCGCCGCAAGGAATTGGCGCGAGCGCGTTGTTGAACTTCGCCGCTGAAATTTTGCCGTCTCCCCTGCAGCGCGCCGCCTTTGCGGCGGTTGAGGACGGCAAGGAGATCCGTAAGACGATTGCGCCCAACGAGTCCTGCTCGCTTTTCGTTTTCAAGACCGCAGCCGACCCCTTCGCGGGCCGCGTCACGTATTTCAAAGTGATGAGCGGATCGCTCAAAGATGACGCGCATTTGACCAACATGCGCTCCGGCGTGAATGAACGCCTGGCGCATATCGCAACGCCGTTTGGCAAAGCATTGCAGCCGATATCGGAGCTGCATGCGGGCGATATCGGCGCTGTCGCCAAGCTGAAAGACACGCTCACGGGAGATACGGTTTGCGAGAAGAGCAATTGCATCACCTTTAAGCCCGTCGAAGTGCCGGAGCCGTCGATCGCCTACGCGGTTTCGGCCAAAACCCGTAGCGACGAGGATCGGCTGAGCACCGCCCTGGCGAAAGTGCTTGAAGAAGACCGCTCGCTGCGCTTTTACCGCGATCAGCAGACCAAGGAGTTTCTGCTCGCAGGCAACGGCCAGCAGCATTTGGAGATCGTGGTGAGCCGCCTCAAACGGCGCTATGGCGTTGAAGTCGAGTTGAAGTCGCCCAAAATTCCTTACCGCGAGACCATTCGCGGCTCAGCGAGCGTGCAAGGCCGGCATAAGAAGCAGACTGGCGGGCACGGCCAGTTCGGCGACTGCTGGATTCGGCTGGAGCCGTTGCCGCGCGGCGAGAAGTTTGCATTCGTGAACGATATCTTCGGCGGCTCCATCCCCAAGCAATACATTCCGGCTGTCGAGAAGGGAATCGCCGAAGCCGCCGAGCAGGGATTTCTGGCCGGCTTCCCGGTAACCGACTTCAAGGTCACGCTGTACGACGGCTCCTATCACGACGTGGATTCCTCCGAAATGGCCTTCAAGCTCGCCGGACGGAAAGCCTTTCGCGCCGCGATGCAGCAAGCCAAACCGGCGCTGCTCGAACCGATCATGAGTGTGGAAGTGGAAACTCCGGCGGAATTCGGCGGCGACCTGATGAGCGACTTCAACGGCCGCCGCGGCCGCGTTCTCGGCATGGATCTCAAGAGCGGCATGCAGGCCATCCGCGCTCAGGTTCCCATGGCGGAGATGCTCAGCTATCAAACCGATCTGATTTCGAAGACCCAGGGCCGCGCCTCGTTCCACATGGAATTCGATCACTACGACTATGTGCCTGCGCAGCAGACGGAAAAGATCGTCTCCGCCGCCAAGGCGCACATGCATGTGGAGGAAGAGTAGAGCGCGTGACAGAGCGGCATCAAATCTTGTAGAACAGAATGCGTCCGGAAGGCTCCAGTTGCTGGAGAAAATCGAAGTCTTTAATGTTGCGAGTGAGGACTGTGCACCCGTGTTTTCTTGCCGTCGCAAACAATAGCGCATCGTTCAGGACACGTCGCGAGTCCTGCTTGTTATAGCCCTGTAACCGAGCCAGGATGCCTGCCAAGAGTCCCGCGAATTGCCAAATCTCACGATCGGGAGCAAGGATACGATGAGCCGGACGGCTATCAATCGCGGACGCGATTCGCTGACGGGCCGCACGCGTATCTGGATGAGCCGGATTGAGCGCCCCGTAACCGGCCGCTAATTCTGCTTCCGTTATGGTTGAGTGCCATGTATCTGAACGCAGCAGGAATTCCGCATTTTGCGGGAAGCGGTCCTGAAGAACGTCGATATATACGGTTGTGTCATAGAGCAGCTTTCCCGGTCTATCCAGATTCAGCCCAACGTACGGAAGCTCGGCGGCTGGCCTCGGTTTCAACGGAACACGGCGCTTATCCGGTTTGAGACGGCGGAGGGTTGCTTGAAAATCAGAACTCAAGGTCGATGTTCGGGTCAACGGTTCCGCGCTGAGAAAGCAGCCACTCCGCGTAGTCGTCGGCAACCGCCAAGTTGGCCAGCGCTACCTCTATCAGATCGGTATCAGACTTGAGACCCGTGCGCGCTTTGGCGCGGGCGACCAACTTTTCGGGCATCCGCCCTCGCAAAACGTGAGTTCGGGCGCCTGTGAGCAGCCCATTCTCCTCGGCGATTACGAGTGCCTCGCGGAACTTCCGGGATTTCGGTGTTCTGCTTCTGTGGCTGTTTTGCATTCGGGCCCCCTGTAGCACAGATACAACCCGATTGTAGTACAACGCTCACTGAGGTTCAACTCCCGAAAATCGATTCGAATAACTGACGCATTTGCGCTTGCAGCGCCGAAAGATCGCTTTCAAGACTTGCCGCGGTGGGCTGTTCGTCTGTCCATCGGTGCATAAGCTTCGCGATCCTCTCGCGCTCTTCTCCGCAATCTGGCAATTTCGCCTGGGCGCGGCCGGTGACCAGGCGAATGGCGTGGTCGAGAGCGCGATAGTAAGTCGTCGCCCGCAGCAGAAACTCCGCATCGCCCCGCTCCAAGTGGCCCATGCGTTCGACGATTTCAATCCGCTCCGGCGTGTTCAGGCTTTTGAAAAACATGCCTCCGCCTTTGAGGCGCAGATACATCAGAATGAAATCCGCATCGTAGTATCCACCCTCGCCGGCTTTGAGCGGCGTCGCGCGCCCCTGTTCGCGCTGCAGCCGGAGCCGCATTTGAAACAGGTTCTGCTTCGAGCGCCCGCTCTGGCCCCAGCGACGCCAATCGGCTCGTTGCAAGTCGCGGAGAAATCCCGTCGCGCGCTCGGTGTCGCCCGCCACACCGCGCGCTTTCATGTAGGCGATCCCCTCCCATGCTTCCGCTTGACTGGAAAAGTAATCGACGTACTTCGACTCGGTTTGTACCAGCATGCCTTCGCGTCCGTTCGGGCGCAGTCGCGTGTCGAGCGACAAGAGAGCGCCTTCGCCCGTATAGGCGGTTAGTATTTCGATCAGATGTTCGGCGACGCGGGTCCAGAAACGTTGCCGCGGCGCTTCGGAGTCCGGAATGATGAACAGCAGGTCCGCGTCCGAGCCTAGATCGAACTCGCGCATGCCGAGCCGGCCGAGCGCCGCCACCATCATCTCGTTCCGCGGATCTTCAAACGGCTTCTCTGCCGTGGCATGAGTGTGTGCATGAGCGAGAGCGCGTCCGAGCGCAATCCGGTAGGCACGTGCGATGAGAAACTCCGTCAGTGCGGAAGTGCGGTCGAGGGTCTGAAATACAGGTTCGGGCAGGCAGATGCTGGCGCTCTGGACGCGGAACATCTCGCGGCGATAAAAGCGCTGCAGCGCGTCGAGGTCGTTCAGCGGCGCGGCGAGCGCTTCGAAAGCCGACGCTTTCGCCGGCTGCTCCGCCACCTGGCGGAGGTCGTCGAGCAACTCGGGGCGCTGCGCGATCTGCGCCGAAAGAAACGGGCTCAGCTCCGCAAGTTGTGAAGTGTAATCGGCAACCTGCGGCCGCTCGTTCGCCATATCTGTTCCCATCATCTCGCCTGAGGAGACCAGGCTGGGAATAACCGACGAGATGGGCGAATAGTAGAGCGGGCGCTGCGCATGCACGATGCGGTCATAGATATTCTGCGCGCTTTCCAGATGGCGGTTTAGTTCCTGCAGCAGCCGCGCCTGGTAAGGCGGTTCCAAAGCTGATGAATCGATACCAGGCATCCGGCGCGCGATGCGATCCAGATCCAGCGGATCGGAGGGCAGGGAATGCGTCTGCCGGTCATCTTCGAGCTGCAGTCTGTGTTCGAGCTGCCGCAAAAAGCAGTAAGCTTCCGTCAGACGCGCGCATTCGGTTGCCGAGAGCAGATCCTTTTCGAGCAGCAGCGAGAGCGCGTGGAGCGTTCCGCCGTGCCGCACCGCCGGTTCGCGGGCGCCATGTAACCGCTGCAGGCACTGCACCAGAAACTCGATATCGCGAATGCCGCCGCGCGTCAGTTTCACATTGCGCTCATCCTTGCGCGCCCGCTTTTCTCCGATACGCTCGCGCGTGGCGGACATCGACTCAATCATGGAAAAGTCGAGCGTGGTCGAGTAAATGAGCGGTTCGACAAACGCCAGCAGCTCCTCTCCGGCTGCGGGATCTCCCGCCGCTACGCGGGCTTTGATCAGCATCTGTAGTTCCCAATCCCGCGCGCGCTTAGAGTAATATTCCTTCGCGGCTGCCAGCGGCATCACGACATCGCCCAGCCTGCCTTCCGGCCGCAAGCGCAGATCCACCCGATAGCACAAACCCGCCGCGGTGTGAGCAGAAAGCAGGCTGGTGTACTGGTTCGCGGCTTTCTTGAAAAATTCTTTGTTCGTGATCTTTTGCGGTCCCGATGTTTCACCGTTCCCGCTGTAGAGAAACATCAGATCGATATCGGAACTATAGTTCAGCTCGCGTCCGCCCAGCTTCCCCAAGGCGAGGACCGTGAAGGCCGCTTCGACGCCTTTCGTAACCGGGACACCATGCCGCGCGCGGAGATCTTTCGTCACGATGGCCAGTGCGCCTTCCAGAATCGCATCCGCGAGATGGGATATCTCCCCGGTGATTTCGCCGAGCGGCGCAAGCTGGAGCGCGTCACGGATCGCGATACGCAGCAGCTCCCGCCGGCGAAACTGCGCTAGATCCGCGCCGGTTGCGGCGGCAAATTCCGTCAGGCGGCGCTGATAATCCGCGGCAGAAAACGCCCGGTGTATTTCCGAAATTTCCGGCAGCCATTCCGGATGCCGAAGAAGTTCTTCGGATAAAAAGCGGCTAAAGCCGGAAATGACCGCTAACCATTGTGAACGCTCATTTGCCGGATCCATCGAGTTCGATCCATCGGTGCTCTTTACACGATTGATAGACTCCGAGAACCGCTTCGAGGGCGCGGTAGCCTTCTTCGCCATCGACAAGCGGTTTGCGCCCCGACCGGATCGCCTCGGCGAAGTCGACGAACTGCCGCTCGAACGAGGTTACCGCGATGGCCATCGGCTCGGAGGACCCCGAAGAGACATTTTGCGCAACGGGTGCCGGATCGGCCGCGTTCGCTTCTTCGTCGTCAAGCACATCCCATTGCGTAAGCCGGTCGCCGGTAATGATCGCTGCGCCTTTCGTGCCGTGGAGCTCGACACGTTCGCTATAGCCCGGCCAGAATGCAGTTGCCGCCTGAATCACGCCGGTTGCGCCGGAGCGGTATTGGAGCAGCGCGTTCACGATATCTTCCGATTCGATCTTATGGCGTGCGCCAAGCTGCCAGATGCCGGCGACTGCGGCTAGCGGCCCGGCGAGATACAGCAGCAGATCGATCTGATGAATCGCCTGGTTGATGAGCGCGCCGCCGCCTTCGGTCTGCCAACTACCCTTGATCGGGCGCGAGTAGTACTCTTCGCTGCGCCACCATTTCACGTAAGCGTCGGCCTGGAGCAGTTTCCCGAGCCGGCCCGCGGCGAGTGCGCGCTTCAGAAAGATCGTCGCATCGTCGAACCGGTGCTGGCTGGCGACGCCCAGCGGAATACCCGCCGCCCGCGCGACCTCGATGATTTGCCGGGCCGCTTCCAAATTGGTTGCGATCGGCTTTTGCACCTGCACCGGACGGTTTGCCTCGGCGCAGGCTTCAACGGCTTCCAGATGCCAGTCCGGAAAGGTGCAAACATCGACAAAGCCGAGTCCCGGATAGCCGCACAGATTGCGGTAATCGGAGATGAATTCGGCGCCCCAGCGCTGGGCAAACTCGCGGCCGCGCGCTTCGGTGCGGTTCCAGCAGGCGACCAACTCGAATCCGATGTTGCGATAGGCTTCGGCGTGTTTATTCGCAATCGCGCCGGTGCCAAGAATGCCGACCTTCATTGCTCGATACCTGTATTGCCGCAGAGGCTTACTTCGATGCCGGCTTCACGGAAGAATGCGGCTTTGGCCGCGAGCGCCCGCCTGGCGCCGTCCTTATCCGGAGCGTAGGCGACCTGAATGTGATTCGATTTGTGCCGCGCCATCATCTGATCCCTGGAAATGCCATCGAGTACCGCGTGCATGATCGGCCACTGCGGCGTGGTCGCCTGCCAGCGGCGCTCGGTTTCTTCGTTGGGTAATTCGACCGCGCGCGCCAGTCCCAGATCCACCTGCAGCCGGCCCTCTTCAATGAAGACGCGGCTCCAAACAATCTCGCCAGGCTTCGCCACGCCCTTCAACGTGCCGCCGCCCATCGGGAAATACATCGGTGGCTGGCGCTCGCTCACCGAACCTGCATAGCCACCCGTGTGATGCGCGGCGGGCGCCGCGCCGGAGATCTCAAACACCCAGACGAAGTTGCCGTTGTAATTCTCGCCGTAGCGGATATCGTGCAGCGTGGTCTCGGGCGGGAATCCGAGCGCGTTCCAAACGCGATTGGTCGCGAGCGCATCGAGCCCCGCGCATTCGTCCACTTCGTTGAAGTGCGGCAACGGCTGGCCTTCATAGAGCACACGCCCGTCGGTCGATTTCACCGGAGGACGGTCGGAATTGTTCAGCAGGCCCTCGACCAGATCGGAAGCTGGGACCAGGTCTTTCAATCCTTGCTGATATTGAATGCCGATGACCGAACATCCGAACTCGTCGGCGATGCGCAGCGCGGCGACATACATCCGGCACTGTTCGAGAATCTGATCTTCGGTCAGCTCGGTTTCGGGATTGGAGCCGGTCCGAAACTTCAGCCCTTTCGCATCCAGCCATTTCCGCACCGCGCCCGCCTCATCGTCCGGCACCCTGCGAATGGCCGCATACAGGGCCGACTGGCTGAGCCGCTCTTTGAAAACGCCGGTGGGATTCAGCAAATGGTCGGGCACGATGGCGTTGAACATTCCCATGCAGCCTTCATCGAAAACGCCCAGGATGGCCTTTTCGCGCTTGAGCTTCTGGGCCAGCGAGGCGCCGAGCGTTTCGGCTTCGCGCGGCAGCTTGAATTCGCTCAGCGCATGGACGTGGCTGGTGTCGTGCTTGACCGGCTTTCCGTTCAGCCAGGCTTTCAATCGCGACAGAAAATAATCGTCGGCAAAATCTTCCGACCACAGTGTCGAATAGTTCACGCCGGCCTTGGTGAGCGAGCCATTCAGGTTCATCATGCCCACCAGCCCCGGCCATTGTCCGCTCCAGTTGGCGACCGTCAGAATCGGCCCGCGATGCGTGGTCAAACCGGGCAGAACGTGGCTGCTGTATTGCCAGACGGCTTCGGCGACGATGACGGGGGCATCTTCGCGAATCCGGCGAAACACTTCCAGTCCGTGTTTCTGCGAATCGAGAAAACCATGCTGCTTGACGGGGTCGAAGGGATGTCCTCGCTCGACTTCAAATCCCAGACGCCGGATGGCGCCCGAAAGCGCCTGTTCCATTTGGTCCTGTGCGGGCCAGCAGACGCGATTGGCCGAGAGCCGCAGATCGCCGCTCGCGACCAAAGTGACGGATTTTGCCATGACTTCTCATTCTGACAAACGCACCCGGGACTGCCTGCCGGTAGAGCAGGCCAATGGCCTGCCCTCCGGTCAATACCGGTGATGCTGATCGGCCGCGCTGCTGGCCGCGACGCCAACGATGCCGCCAATAACGGCTCCGATGATCGCTCCTTGCCCGTGGCCCGCAACCGCTCCGATCAGAGCTCCTGCGGCGGCGCTCCCGCCAATAATGGCGGCGGTGCGGCCGTTGTGACTGCGCTGATCGTAATAGTCACGATAGCCGCGATTGCGATCGGGGTTATAGCGAACATCCCGCCGATCGTTGCGATTCCGATTGTTGTTCCAATCGTGAGAGTCGCGATGGCCGCGAGAGGCATATTGCACTTGTCCACGGTTGTGAACGTCGTACCGGCCTTGCGCCATCGCTGGAACCCCGGTGCCCGCGAGCGCTGCAATTACTGTAAGTGCTGCGAATCTTTGAAAGTGTTTCATAACTGCCTCCGTTCGTAAAGGCGGAAATGCTCGCAGCGAGGTTGCCCCGGTTGACGGAGTTTAATCGATCTCCCGAATGCATGGGATGGGCCCTCTGAAAACTGGTGGAATTCAACCGATGGTGGTGACTCGATCACCATTTTGAACTTTCCCTTTTTCCTTTTAGATCCAGCGCCTTAAAACCCCGCACCCCCTTCTTGTCGCACGCCCACCCCCGGACACTTGACACCGTAGAGCAGGCGTTTTCGCCTGCCACCGTACACCATCTGGAGACAACCATGGCAACCGCCAAACAAATCGCGGCCAATCGCCGCAACTCAGAAAAATCCACTGGCCCCAAGTCCGTCGAGACCAAGGCCAAAGTCGCGCAAAACGGCGTCAAACATGGCCTCTGCGCCAAAT